>NZ_RAWR01000130.1:0-29848 GCF_003986945.1 Corallococcus sp. AB018
GGTGGACCCGGGGGGCGTGGGGCTGCGCAATGCCACGGAGCGCCTGCGGCTGCTCTGCGGCGCCGCCGCGACCCTCCGGTTGGATCAGTCACAGGCCACGGTCACGACGGCCCACGTGCACATCCCCCTGGAGGCGGCATGAAGGTCCTCATCGCCGACGACGAGCGGCTCGCGCGCGCGGAGCTGCGCCGCCTGCTGACGGCCTTCCCCGAGGTGGAGGTGGTGGGCGAGGCCACCCATGTGGACGAGACGTGCGAGCGGGTGGAGGCGCTCGCGCCGGACCTGCTCCTGCTCGACATCCAGATGCCGGGCGGCACGGGCTTCGACGTGCTCGACCGGCTGGAAGCCCCGCCGGACGTGGTCTTCACCACCGCGCACGACGCCCACGCGCTGCGGGCCTTCCAGGTGAATGCGCTCGACTACCTGCTCAAGCCCATCGAGGCCGCGCGGCTCGCGGAGGCGCTGGAGCGCGTACGGCAACGGGGGCGTGCGCAGCGCGCGGTTGGCGCGCCGGTGACGCCCCTGGAGCGCGTGTTCGTGCGGGACGGCGAGCGCTGCTGGCTGGTGGCCCTGTCGCAGGTGCCGCTCTTCAGCTCCGAGGGCAACTATGCCCGGCTGCACCTGCCGGACGCGGAGCCGCTCCTGGCCCGCTCGCTCAACCACCTGGAGGATCGGTTGGACCCGGCGCGCTTCTTCCGCGCGAGCCGCCAGCACCTCATCAACCTCGACTTCGTGGAGGCGTTGGAGCCAGGTCCAGGCGGCACGCTCATCGCCCGGCTCAGAGGAGGCCGGGAAGTGGAGATGTCACGCCGCCAGTCCCAGCGCTTCCGGGAGCGGCTGAGCCCTTGAGGGCGGTTGGGCCTACAGCTTGACCTGGCAGGCCTTGAGGTTCGTGTTGCTGACGCCGTTGCAGGCGTAGCTGTCCCGGCAGTCGGACTCGGCGTCACAGACGGGCGAGCACATCAGTGCGTCGAACTGGCGCGTGCACAGCGTGCCGGACGGACAGCCTCCGCCCTCCCCTTCCGCGGTGCAGTCCTGCGCGCAGAAGGTGCCGGGGAAGTCCCTCCGGCAGGAGAGGCCGGAATCACAGCCGTCCTCACCGCAGCTCTCCCCCACGCCGCCATTGCTGTCTCCACAGGCCAGGAGGGGGAGAATCGCCAGCAGGGGGAACAGCACTCGGGTCAGTCGCATGCGAAGTCCTTCCCATCACATGCGGAGCCGGCCCCCCGCTCAGCTCAGCTTGCGCGCCTTCAGCGCGACGCGTCCAGTGACGCGTCTGCCTTTCCGTCAGGTCGCAAGCAGTGCGGTTCAGAGCGGCTGGGTGCGCTGGAGCAGCCAGTCGCGCGCCGCACCTTCGACGTGGGGCTCAAGCCGTTCGCGCACGGTGGAGTGATAGGCATTGAGCCAATCCACCTCCTCGCGGGACAGCAGGGCCGGGTCCACCAGCCGCGTATCGATGGGGCAGAGGCTCAGCGTCTCGAAGCGCAGGAAGTCGCCGAACTCCGTCTTGCGGTCCGGCACGGCGGCGATGAGGTTCTCGATGCGGATGCCCCAGCGGCCCGGACGGTAGAGGCCGGGCTCGTTGGAGGTGATCATCCCCGGCTCCATCGCCGTGGTGAGGTCATTGGGCAGGGTCGGAGAGAAGCCGTGCGGCCCCTCGTGGACATTGAGGAAGAAGCCCACGCCGTGGCCCGTGCCGTGGCCGTAGTCCAGCCCCTCCGCCCACAGCGGCGCGCGCGCCAGCGCGTCCAGGTTCGGGGAGCGGGTCCCCCGAGGGAAACGGGCGCGGGACAGGTTGATGTTTCCGCGCAGCACCAGCGTGAAGTCGCGCCGCTGCTCGGGCGTGGGCTCGCCCACGGGGACCACGCGGGTGATGTCCGTGGTGCCGGACAGATACTGGCCGCCGGAGTCGATGAGCAGCAGGCCCTGCGGCTTCTGCCCCGGCAGGCACACCGTCGCGTGCGAGGCCTCCGTGGCCCGGTAGTGCGGCATGGCGGCGTTCGCGTTGTACGCGGCGATGGTGGAGAAGCTGAGCGAGACGAAGCCCGGGCGCCGCGCCCGTTCCGCGGAGAGACGCTCATCCACGGTCAGCTCGGTGATGGGCTCGCGGCCCAGCGCGGACTCGAACCAGGCGAAGAACGCGCACAGCGCCGCGCCGTCCTGCTCCATCGCGTCGCGGAAGTGCGAGAGCTCCGCGTCCGTCTTGCGCGACTTGGCCACGGTGGATGGGTTGAGCCCCTCCACCACGGTCACGCCCTTGGGCACCGCCTGCCGCAGGCCGTGGGTGATGCGCCGGGGATCCACCAGGAGCCGCGTCCCGTCCGCCAACGCCCCCAGCGCGCGGGCCGCTTCGCCATACGGGTGGAGGGTGATGCCATCCGCCTCCAGCGCCGAGCGCAGCGCGTCCGGCACCTTCCCCTCCCCGATGAACAGCCGGGCCCCACCGGGCTCCACCAGCAGGTGCGCGAGGAACAGCGGGAGGTGGTCCACGTCCGCGCCGCGCAGGTTCATCAGCCACGCGACGTCATCCAGCGTGGAGATGAAGTGATGCGTCGCGCCCAGCACGCCCATCTCCGCGCGCACGGCCCGCAGCTTGTCGGTCCGCGGCACGGGTGACAGCGCGTGCGCGAACACGGGCGCGGAGGGAAGCGGCGGCCGGTCCGCCCACGCCTCCGCCACCACGTCCAGGTCCGTGCGCAGCACCAACCCCGCCGCGGACAGCTGCGAGGCCGCCGAGCGCGCCACGCCCAGGCCCAGCACCGCCCCATCCACCGCCACCGTCTGCCCCGGCGGCACGTTCGCGGCCAGCCAGTCCAGGTGTGACTGCCCGGGCGCGTTCGTCGTCCGCACCGTCGCGATGCCACTGCCCTTCAGCTGGGCGTCCGACTGATCCCAATAGCGGCTGTCCACCCAGAGGCCGGCGTAGTCCGCCGTCACCACCAGCGTGGCCAGCGAGCCGGTGAAGCCAGACGCCCACTCCCGCCCCTTCCAGCGGGCCGGCACGTAGGTGGACAGGTGCGGGTCGCTCGTCGGGACCCAGACCGCCGCCACACCACGCTCCCGCATCACCTGCCGCACCCGCGCGATTCGCTCGCGCGCCGCGGCCCCCTGCGTCTGCTCAAGGCCCATGGCATCCTCCGTCGTTGCGCCGTGCGTCCTCATGCCGGAAACAGCGCGCCTTTTCGAGGCCCCTCACGGGCAGGGGCCCACCCGCCGGGTCAAGACCGCCGGGAATACGGCTGTTGCTCGGAAGACGCGATGCAGCATCCCGTTACGCCGCGGATGGACGATGTGTTGTCCATTGACGGGAAAGCGCCGCGTGGGCCTGGGCCCATGGAACGAGGGTGCTTACCAAGCCGGTGGCCGCGGTGAGGAGCACGCGGCCGGGCTTCACCCGTCTCCTGAAGCAGGCCTGGATTCCCACCGTGCGACGCGTACTCGCCATCCTTCCCTATGTTCCGCTGCCTTCGGATACGGGCGGCACCCTGCGCACGCTCGAGCTGGTGCGCGCCCTTGCCTCGCGCTTCTCGTTGGACGTGTTCGCGGTGCACCGGGCGGGCAACGACGCAGAGGGCTTCAAGCGCTGGCTGGGAGAGCTGGGCGTTCCGGCATCGAGGCTGCATCTGGTGGACCTGCCGCGCGTGGCCCCCGAGGAGACGTTGAACAGCACGAGGGCCTTCCTGCGGGGCACGCCGCTCACCTACGTCCGCTTCGCGCGCCAGGGCGTGCAGGACGCCTTGCGCCGGGTGCTAGCGGAGCGAGGCCCCTTCGACATCATCCACTTCGACCACCTGCACATGGCGCAGCTGTTGCCGGTGGCGCGGCAGCTCAACCCGTCCGCGCACCTGGTCATCGACGAGCACAACGTGGAGAGCCAGCTGCTCGCGCGGATGGCGCCGCTGAGCCCGCCGCCGATGCGTCCATTCCTGAAATGGCAGTTCAAGCGGGTGGAGCGGCTGGAGCGCGAGTGCGTGAGGCAGGCGGACACCGTGCTGGCGTGTTCGTCCGTGGACGCGGAGCAGCTGCGCGCCATGGGAGCGAAGCGGGTGCAGGTGGTACCCAACGGCGTGAAGCTGCCGGACTTCGAGCCACGTGAGAGCAAGGGCGACGACCTGGTCTTCGTGGGCTCCATGGACTGGTGGCCCAATGAAGACGCGGTGCTGCTGCTGGCGCGCGAGGTGTGGCCGCTGGTGTCGTCGGACCTGTCGACCAGCAAGCTGATGGTGGTGGGCCGCAGTCCGCCCGCGTCCGTGCGAGCCCTGGAGAACGAGCGGTTGGTGGTGACGGGCTCGGTGCCGTCGGTGGCGCCGTACCTGGCGCGCGCGTTGGCGACGGCCATTCCGCTGCGAGCGGGCAGTGGAACGCGCCTGAAGGTACTGGAGGCCGCGGCGGCGGGCGTGCCGGTGGTGGCGACGCGCCTGGCGGTGGAGGGGTTGCCGGTGGTGGAGGGGCAGCACGTCCTCCTGGCGGAGTCCCCCGAGGAGTTCGCCATCGCGCTGCGCCGGCTGCGCAAGGATCCAGACCTCTGCAGCCGGCTCGCGCAGAACGCCCGCCGCATGGCGGAGTCCTTCGCATGGGACGGCATCGGGGCCGGGCTGGGCGAGCTCTACCTGAACGCGGTGTCCGTGAGCGGCGAAGGGGAGAAGCTCTCCGGAGCTGAAGCCAACTGAGTCTCCGGCCCGGTGCGGTGGGCCGCCACCGCACGTCCAGGCCCGCGGACATGGGTTCCGCGAGGGGCTCGCCCGCCGGGAGAGCACGGCACAAACCTGTCCGACAGTCGGACACGTTCTCGGAGGCCTCGGCTGGCGGGGGCCTCCGCCTACCCGAACCGTGGAAACCTGTCCGACTGTCCTACAGCTTTTGGGCGGCCGAAGCCGACGAGGGCCTCCGCCCATCCGAGCCGTGAAAAGCCGGTCCGACTGTCGGACAGGCTTGGCCCGTCTCGGACAGGAGGGGTGCCGCGGCGATTTCCGGGAAATGAGGCGGTGATGCCTCGGTTGCCCTACCCGGCCGCGACTTGCTCGTCGCGTGGGTCCATCATGGCGGGCAGGTAGAGGGATTCGATGTAGCGATTCGCCATCCGCTCCGGTGCGTGGTGGGCCACGACGTACTCACGCGCCGCCTGCGCCATCCGCGTGCGCCATCCAGGCGCCGTGAGCAATCCCGCGAGCGCCGAGGCCAGCGTGCCCGCGTCGCCCGGAGGCACCACGAGCCCGCGCCCCGTGCCCAGCACGTGGGGCAACCCCCCTACTCCGGACGCCACCAGCGGCCTTCCCAGCGCCATCGCCTCCAGCGCGACCAGGGGCATGCCTTCGCGCAGGGACGGCATCACCACCGCGTCCGCCGCCGCGTACACGCTGCGCACCTCCGAACGGAATCCCAGGAAGCGAACCGGCAGCCCTTGGGCCTGCGCTTCCAGCGACTCGCGCAGCGGGCCATCGCCCACCAGCAGCAGCGTGGGCACCGTGGCGCCAGGCGTCCGGGCCAGCCGGTGCATCGCGTCCAGCAGCACCTGGGGCCCCTTCTCCACAGACAGGCGTCCGACCAGCGCGATGACGGAACCTTCCGGCGCGAGCCCCAGTGCCTCGCGGGCCTGGAGCCGCTCCTCCTCCGTGCATTCATCCGCGAGCGGCAGCGCGTTGGGGATGTAGACCACCGGCGAGCGGTGGACGTACCGGCGCAGGCGCGCGGTCAGCTCGCGCGATACCGCCGCCACCGCGCGTGTGCAGTTACCCAGCACGCGCGCGAACCCCTCGTAGGCGATCAGCGCGGGCGTGGCGCCGGTGTCCCCATGGTACGTGGCCACCAGCGGCACTCCGGCGAGCGCGCTCGCGGCGGCTCCCAGCGTGAGCGACTTGTAGTCATGCGCGTGCAGCAGCCCCACGCCGCGCCTGCGCACCTCCGATGCGAGCGTCGCCACGGCCATCGCACTGAAGCGGCCGGGCACCTCCAGCGTCAGCGCGTCCAGCCCCTGCTCCCGAGCCGCGCCCGACAGCACGTCCACCCGCCCGGGCGAAACGAGGCTGCACACCTGCGCGCGCCACGGCGACGGCGTGGACGCGGCCAGCGACAGCAGCGCCCGCTCCGCGCCATACAGGCCGCAGGTGCTGCGCACATGGAGGATGGTGGAGTGCGGCACGCGTGGTCCTCCGTGCCCTCTCACGCCTGGGCGCGAGCCGCGGCACCCCGATAGAGCTTCGCGTACGTATCCACCATCGTGGACAGCGAGTAGCGCTGTGCCTCGCGCTTCGCGGCCTCCCCCAGGCGGGAGCGCAGCTCCGCGTCGCGGGCCAGACGCTTCACCGCGCCGCCGAGCGCATCCACGTCCTCGGACTTCACCAGGAGCGCCGTCTGGCCATCGCTGTGCACCTCACGGATGGCCGGGATGGCGTGCGACACCGTGGGCAGCCCCACCGCCATCGCCTCCAGCAGCGACAGCGAGCGGCCCTCACGGCGGGACGGCTGCACGTAGACGTCGAACGCGGGCAGGAGCTTGCTCGCCTCCAGCAGCGCGCCCGTTAAGTGCACCCGTCCTGACAGCGGAGACGCGGCGGCACGAGCGCGCAGCGAGGCCTCCATCGGGCCGGGGCCAATCATCACCAGGTGCGTGTCCTTCGCGTCCGCGAAGTGGCGCAGGAAGGCGTCCACCAACAGGTCCGGGCCCTTCTCCTCGGAGAGGCGACCCAGGTAGCCCACCACCTTGGCGTCCTGGGGAAGGCCCAGACGCTCACGCGCGGCCCGGCGGGCCTCCTCGCCCGTGGCCACCTCCAGCGGCACGCCGTTCTCGATGGTGACCACGTTGGAGAGCAGCTTCGGGCTCCAGCGCTCCAGGCTGGCGCGCACCTCGCTGCCGCACGCGACCAGGGACTGGGTGAACATGGCGGCGGCCATGGCCGCGGGGCGCAGCTTGCCCTGCGGCTCCACCGTCTGATGGAAGGTGCCCATCACGGGCGTGCGCGGACGCAGCGTCCGGGTGGCGACGGCGTTGAGCCAGGGCCCCACGTCGTGGCCATGGACCACGTCAGCGCCAAAGGCATCCACCTCCTGGGCCAGCCGGCGGATGGCCGCGGGCGTCATGCCTGCGAGGCCTCCCAACCAGACCGTGGGGACGTTGGCGCGCTGGAGCAGCTCGCGTACCGGACCGTCCGGCCCCAGGGCCAGCACCACGGAGTCGATGCCCCGCTCGCGGCCATGCTGGGACAGCCGGACCACCAGCTGTTCGAGTCCGCCCATCTCCAGGCCATACATCACGTGAGCCACGCGCGTCGGGCGCGCCGTCGGGTGCATTTCGTTCTTCATGGACGCGGCCAAGCTAGGCACGCGCCCCAGCCCCACAACCCCCCGAGCCCAGCCCGCGCCCCGGCGGATGTCCAGCAGTGGAAGTTCCTTCGCGGAGCGTGAAGGAACGGTGCCGCCCAGAGGAGGAACGGCCCGTTTGCCCGGGGCTTCCGTCCTACGCGAGACTCGTGTGCATCCAATGCCTACAGGCCCCCGAGGGGCCCCGCCGGAGCCCTTCTTGGGAATCCCCGATCGCGACTTCCAACTGCTCACGACCTGCGGCGACGAGTCCGAGGCCGCGCTCGTACGGGCGCTGCTCGAAGCGAACGGCATCCCGTGCCTCGTCCAGGGCGAGCAGCACCGCTCCATGCTGGGCGTGGCCGGGGCCTTCATCGAGCTGCGCGTGCTGATCCCCTCCGGGGAGCTGGAGCGCGCCCGTGAATTGCTCCGGAGCGTGCCGCAGGAGGAGCCCGGCGGGACCGGTCCCACCGCGACGCCGGACCCCGATTCCGAGGAGGCGCACTGCGCGGTGCACGGCCAGCGCGCCACGCGGACCTGTGAGCGGTGCGGCACCTTCCTGTGCGCGAGCTGCGATGGCGCCACCACCGGCGTGTGTGAGGACTGCGCGGACCGCAAGGGTTCGGGCGCCCAGGTCCAGCGCGGCCGGAAGCGCAAGGTCGTCGCATGGCTGATCCTCCTCTTCCTCTTCGGCCCGCCCTTCCTCCTCCTGCTGGCGAGCACCCTCAACGCCCTGCTGAACTGAACCCAGAAGGTGTCTGGCATTGGGCTCTCGTGTTCGCTTCGCCGCCCTGACCCTGGCCCTGGCCACCGCGTGCGCCTCCGCGCCCCCCGTGCCTCGCACGCCCGGGGTGGCTGTCATGCCAACGCGGACAGGCGCTCCCGAGAACGGCCTGCCCTACCGCCTCTTCGTCTCCGGAAAGGCCACCCCGGACCACCCGCACCGGCTGGTGGTGTGGCTGCACCCGACGGGCACGGATGGCCTGACGCTGGTGGAGCCCCTGGCCGACGCCTTCGCCACTCAGGGATACGCGCTGCTGACGTTCCCCCGTGAGCACGTGCAGGGCTGGAGCGGCGCGGACGCGAACCGGGTGATGCTCGGCACGCTGCCGGAGGTGGCTCGCGTCCCCGGCGTGGATGCGGAACGGCCCGTGCTGCTGGGATTCAGCGCGGGCGCGCAGATGGCGCTCGAGCTGTGGGCCGCGCGCCCCGACGCCTTTCGCGCGTTGGTGCTGATTGCTGGCGCACCCCGCTTGTCTCGCGGCGATGAATACAACCCGCCCCGTAGCGCCGCGCACGCGAGGGTGCCCCTCCTGTCATTCATCGGAGAGCTGGATGGCAGCGCTCCCCTCTGGCGGACGGCGCTCGAATCCTGGCGTGCCGCCGGGCTGAGGTTGGATTCGCGCGAGGTCCCCGGACAGGGCCACACGTGGTTGCTGGTACGACCCCATGAACAAACGGAGCTGTTTCAATTCCTGGCGGAATTGTCTCGGGGACCCTGACCTTTTGCCGTCAGCCACGCGAGAAATGTCAACCATCCATGGAATACATGGATTTCATGTTGACACCATGCGAAGCCACCGTCGGTTTTACTCATACCAGGAGTCCGACGTGCTTCGACATGCATCACGCTGGGTCACGACATTCGTGCTGGGTTTCACATGGATTCAGGCGGGCTGTGCTCCCGCGGAGCCGCCCACCCAGGAGATACCGGAGGCCGCGTCCGCCGCGCAGCCGCTGCTGGCCGGTGAGCGGTCGCTCCTGGGCACCACCGCGCTTCCGGCCGTGACGGCCGCGGACGACAGCGGCGCGGTGGAGCTGGGTGTTCGCTTCCGCAGCGACGCTCCGGGACGGATCATGGGCGTGCGCTTCTACAAGGGCGCGGGCAACACGGGCACGCACACCGGAAGCCTGTGGACGGCGTCCGGTTCGCTGATGGCCACCGCCACCTTCCAGGACGAGACGGCCTCCGGCTGGCAGGAGGTGCGCTTCGCCTCGCCGGTCACCATCGCCGCCGACACGAACTACGTTGTCTCGTATCACGCGCCCGCGGGGCACTACGCCGTGACGAGCAACGGCTTCGCGTCCGCGCTGGATGCGCCGCCCCTGCACGCCGAGGCGTCCAACAACGGCCTCTATCGCTACGGCACCAGCGGCTTCCCCACCAGCTCGTTCAACGCGAGCAACTACTGGGTGGACGTGGCCTTCCAGGCCAATGACACCACGGCGCCGCGCGCGCCCACCAACGTCACCGCGCTGCCCAGCTCGTCCACCGCCATCGACCTGACCTGGTACGCGTCCGTGGACGGCAGTGGTGAGGTGCAGGGCAACGCCCGCTGGCACCTGGTGTACCGGAACAACGAGCTCATCGCGGAGCTGCCCGGCACCACCGTGCGCTACCGCGACACCGGTCTGACGCCCTCCACCGGGTACAACTACGCCGTGCGCGGTCGTGACGCCGCCGGCAACCTCAGCGCGTCCTCCACGGTCATCAACGCCACCACGCTCCCGAACATGGCCTGCAACCCCTGCAGCCTGTGGAACAGCGTGACGGGCGACCCGCAGTTCGAGAACGCCGACGCCACCCCCACGGAGGTCGGCGTGAAGTTCCGCACCGACGTGGCGGGCACGGTGACGAAGGTCCGCTACTACAAGGGCAGCACCGACACCGGCCCGCACGTGGGCCACCTGTGGAGCGCCACCGGCACGCTGCTGGCCACCACGGAGACGACGCCCGCGGAGACGGGCTTCGGCTGGCGCGAGCTGGCCTTCTCCACGCCCGTGAGCCTGGCCGCGAACACGACCTACGTCGTGTCGTACTTCGCCACTGGCGGGCGCTACGCCATCACCCCGTACTACTTCAGCACCGCGGGCGTGGACATGCCCCCGCTGCACGCGCCCTCTACCGTGGAGGCCAGCGGCAACGGCGTTCGCAACCTCAACGGCAGCGCGTTCCCCACGGAGGCGTGGCTCAACACCAACTTCTGGGTGGACGTGACGTTCGTCCCCTCGGAGCCCAGCGGTCCCGCGACGGTGGACCTGGCCGTGACGCAGTCGTTCCCTGACGGCACGGGCGCCAACGGTGACGTGCTCTTCTACGACATCACCGTGACGAACAATGGCCCGGCGACCGCCACCAACGTCGTGCTCGACGTCCCGATCCCCGCGGGCTTGAACTACTTCTTCTACTCGGCGAACGCTCCGCCGGTGAACGGTGGGCACTGCGGGTTCTTCAGTGACCTGCAGTGTGGCGCCCCCACCCTGGCGCCGGGCGCGAGCTTCACCGTCCACGTGGAGGCCATCCCCTTCAGTGCCGGGACGTTCACCAGCCAGGCCACCATCTCCTCTTCGGAGACGGACTTCGTGCCCGGCAACAACACGCACGCGCTGGCCATCCCCGTGGGCCCGTCCACGAACCTCGTCACCTTCGACTCCTTCCCCGGCGCCGACGAGACCTTCAACGGCCCGCACGGTCCCATCCACTTCGGCCTCAACCGCTGGTACATCGCGTCGCCGTGGGGCGGGTTCGACACGAAGAGCATCTCCTTCAACGGAGGTGGTCTCACCCAGGCCAACCTGTCCATCTTCGGCCAGCGCCGCGTCCTGGGCCTGGATGCCTTCACGTGGGACACGGGCGCCACGCTCACCCTGAGCTGCATCGACCTGCCCAGCCTCACCTTCCCGCTGACGGCGGGCCAGGTGACGCACGTGGTGCCCACCTGGACGCAGCCCTGCACGGTCTTCACGCTGACGACGTCCAACGGCTGGGACACGAACTTCGACAACCTGGAGCTGTCGCCCCGGCCCTGAGCACGTGACGCATGGGAGGGCGGGTATGCTTCACGGATGCCCGCCGCTCCCCTGCTCCTGAGTGCAGCGACGTCCCTGTTCGCCACCACGTGGCTCCTCGCGGCGGCGCCATTCTCCGTCGCGGTGGAGCCCTCCGGGTTCACCGTCCAGTCCGACGGCAAGGCAGTAACCATCACCCAGGTGGTGCCCGGGAGGCCGGCCGACCAGGCGAAGCTGACGCCCGGCATGCGCATCCTGCGCATCGAGTCACCGGAGCGGATGTTCGCGCGAGGTCCCATCGAGCAACTGGGCCAGACGGACCTGCACGACGCGCTCATCGCAACCTGGGATGAACCGCTGCTGCTCTTCGTGGGGAACACGCGCGAGGACGGCCGCTACATCGGCCTCAAGCGCGATGAGCCGCGTCCCGACGAGGAGTTCCCCGGCTTCCCCCTGCCCCCGGAGAAGCGGGCGCGTCTGTCGCTCCTCCAGCAGCAACGGCACGAAGCCCGGCGCCTGCGGGAACTACACCGGACGCCGCGTGAGAAGCCGGGCCTCGAGCTCCGCCACCAGAGCGAGGCCTGGGTGAAGGGCGGCCAGCTGCGGTCCGTCGACGGAGGCGGCTTCACCGGGCTGTGGATCCACCCCGAGCTCACCCTGGACGCGCGGTGTCCCGACCGGCTGGAGAAGGTGGTGCTTAACGGCCCGGGCAAGGGCTTGCCCCGGACGTTCCAGCCCGCCACAGACTCCGCGTCCACCGGGCAGGACTTCACCTTCGACCTGCCGCTGTGGTCCGTCCGTGACCTCACCCGGGCCTGCGCCTCGGGGAAGTCGTCGCTGGCGGTGACGCTGCGCGCGGAGCTGTCGTGCAAGGGCGAGCCCGCACTCCAACAATCCCTCCCGGTGAAGCTGTCGCTGAAGTGCGAGCAGACGCTCCCGGACGAAGACTCGGGCGGCCTCCGGTTGATCGGCCTTCGCGGCGCACCGGAGGAATACGTCACGGGAACGAAGGCCGCGCTGACGGTGGAGGCGTCGGGGCTCGACAGCGTCGTCCCCCCGGTGGCCTCGGTGACGTTCGTGGAGGTGGATGCACGGGGCAAGGTGAAGAAGCGCTTCGCCACGGTGCCCGTGCCCGCGGGCGCGGCGGAGGTGACGACGGAGCTGACGCTGGACACGTCCACCGCGCGCACCGTGCGACTGTCCGTGGAGGCTCGCTTCGGCGACGGCAGCACCCGGGGCTCGGACACTCGGGAGGTGACCATCGTCACCCCGGCCTTCGTGGAGGCACGGCGCATGGGCTACGAGGAGGGCAGCCGCCGGTGGCAGGCGTTGGACCAGCGCTTCACGCAGGAGATTCCCACCCCCTGCGCCGACATCGCCGCCACCGTGGCCTGGCTCAGGGCCCAGCCCGAAGTCGAGTCCGCCCACGGCACCGGCCACCACAACTACGACTACCGGGTGAAGGGCTCCGGCATCACCAACCTCGTCAACTGCCACAACCCCTAGCGCGCGGGACTACGACGGCTTCTCGCCCGAGCAGGCGGCGGCACGCGCGCGCAGCAGCGCCTGTTCCTTCGCGTTGCGCGTGAGCGACGCGGCCCGTTCGAACTCCGCCCGGGCCTCCTTGAGACGCCCCAGCTTCTGGAGCAGGTCGCCGCGCACGCTCGGCAGCAGGTGGTAGTGCTTGAGCGACGGCTCGGCCACGAGCTGGTCCACCAGCTCCAACCCCACCGCGGGACCGAACGCCATCGACAGGGCGACAGAGCGGTTCAACTCCACCACCGGTGATGGCGTGAGCCTCGCGAGCACCGCGTAGAGCGCCGCGATGCGCGGCCAGTCCGTCGCCTCCGGCGTGCGCGCTCGTGCGTGGCACGCGGCGATGGAGGCCTGCACCGTGTAGGGCCCCGCCGGCCCGGCCTTCTCCGAGCGCTCCAGCGCCGCGAGCCCGCGGCGGATGAGGAGCTGATCCCACTGCCCGCGGTTCTGCTCCAGCAGCAGCACGGGTTCCCCCGAGGGCCCCACCCGCGCCCGGGACCGCGACGCTTGAATCTCCATCAGCGCCACCAGCCCGTGCACCTCCGGCTCGCCCGGCGCCAGCTCCGCGAGGATGCGGCCCAGGCGAAGAGCGTCCTGGCAGAGTTCCGGCCGCATCCAGCCATCGCCCGCGGTCGCGGCATAGCCCTCGTTGAAGATGAGGTAGACGACCTCCAGCACCGACGCGAGCCGCGCCGCCAGCTCGTCGCCATGAGGGACCTCGAAGGGGACGCCCTTCTCCGCCAGCGTGCGCTTGGCCCGGACGATGCGCTGGGCCACCGTGGGCTCCGGCACCAGGAACGCGCGGGCGATTTCATCCGTCGTCAGGCCGCCCAACAGCCGCAGCGTGAGCGCCACCCGCGCCTCCGGGGACAGCACCGGGTGGCAGGACGTGAAGATGAGGCGCAACAGGTCGTCGCCGACGTCGTCGTCCAGGGCCGCGTCCAGGTCTGGCACCTCCGCCTCCTCCAGCCCATGCCCCAGCTCCTCGTGCTTGCGCGCGAGCAGCTTGTGACGGCGCATCTCGTCGATGGCGCGGCGCTTCGCGGTGGCCATGAGCCACGCGCCCGGATTCTCAGGCACGCCCGACACCGGCCATTTCTCCAGCGCCACGACCAGCGCGTCCTGCGCCAGCTCCTCGGCCTGCCCCACGTCGCGCACCATGCGCGCAAGCCCGGCAATGAGCCGGGCGGACTCGATTCTCCACACCGCGTGCACCGCGGCCTGCGCCTTGGACATCGTCACGGCGCGAACTCAATCAAATGCACGTCGAATGGGCGCCCCGGAAATCGACAGGGGGTTCGATTTCCCCCGAAGACAGCACGGCCCCGGGCCTCCCCTCGTCGGGAAGCCCGGGGCCGTCACCTCACGCCCGCGCCTCGGCTGCCAGGCCAGCGGCCGACTCCGGCACCGGCTCGTACGTCCCCAGGCGCATGCTCGCCTGGGCCCGCCCCTGCGTGCGGCCACGCAGCGCCGTCACGTAGCCGAACAGGCGCGCCATGGGCACGCGCGCGGACACGCACCGCGCCGTCCCCTTCGCCTCCATCCCCAGCACCCGTCCCCGCCGCGACGCCAGGTCGCCCAGCACGTCGCCCAGGAACTCCTCAGGCGTCACCACCTCCACCTCCATCACCGGCTCCAGCCCCTGCACGCCCACGCGCCGTGCGGCCTCCTGGAGCGCCAGCGAGCCCGCCACCATGAAGGCCTGCGGCGTGGAGTCCTTCACGTGCGTGTCCCCATCCACCAGCCGTACCTCCACGTCCACCAGCGGCACGCCCTCCCGCATGCCCTTCGCCATGGCGCCAGCCACGCCCTTTTCAATGGCGGGCACCAGCTCGCGGGGGATGGAGCCACCCTTCGTGGCGTCCACGAAGACGAGCCCCGCCCCTCGCGGCGCAGGACCCACGTCCAGCACCACGCGTGCGTACTGTCCGGGCCCGCCGGACTGGCGGACGTGGCGGTACTCCTGGCGCACCGCGCTCCGGAGCGTGTCGCGGTACGCCACCTTCGGCTGTCCCACGCGCGCCTCCACGCCGAACTCCGTCCTCAACCGGTCCACGACCACCTCCAGGTGCAGCTCACCCATGCCGGACAGCAGCACCTGGCCGCTCTCCGGATCCACGCCCAGGCGCAGCGACGGGTCCTCCGCCGCCAGCCGTTGCAGGCCCTCCTCCAACTTCGGCAACTCCGCGGGGGAGCGCGCCTCCACGGCGAGCTGCACCACGGGCTCCATCACATTCAACGCCTCCAGCACCAGCGGTGCCTCCGGGTCGCACAGCGTGTCGCCCGTGCGTACGCCCTTGAGCCCCAGCGCCGCGCACAGGTCACCCGCGTGCACCTCCGCCACCTCCTCGCGGCGGTTGGCGTGCATGAACATCAGGCGCCCCACCCGCTCCTTCCGTCCGGTGACGGGATTGAGCAGGACGGTGCCCGCACGCAGCGTGCCCGAGTACACCCGCAGGAACACGATGCCTCCCACGGCCTTGTCGCTCATCAACTTGAACGCCAGCGCCGCGGGCGGACCCGAGTCCGACACGGGACGGCTGACGCGCTCGCCGGTGACGGGCGCAAAGCCGTCCACGGAGGCCACGTCCGCGGGTGACGGCAGGTAGCTGACGACCGCATCCAAGAGCATCTGCACTCCCTTCTTCTTGAAGGCCGACCCGCACAGCACCGGCACCAGCGTCCGCGCGAGCGTGCCCGAGCGCAGCGCGCGCTCCAGCTCCTCCACGGTGATGTCCTCCACCCGCCCGTCCACGAACTTCTCCATCACGCCCGCGTCCAGGTCCGCGCACACTTCAATGAGGCGCATGCGGTACGGCAGCACCGCCTCCGCCAGCTCCGGCGGCACGGGCGCATCGTCGTCAAAGCCGCCGTCGTCGCCCTGGAAGCGCACCAGCCGCATGCGCACCAGGTCCACGAGCCCCTGGAAGTCCGCGCCGTCGCCCACGGGCCACTGCACGGCCACCGGGCGCACGCCCAGCCGGTCCACCATGGACTGCACGCTCAGGGCGAAGTCCGCGCCCACCTTGTCCATCTTGTTGATGAACGCGATGCGCGGCACGCCGTAGCGGTCCGCCTGACGCCACACCGTCTCCGACTGCGGCTCCACGCCCTGGCTGGCGTCGAACACCGCCACCGCGCCATCCAGCACGCGCAGCGAGCGCTCCACCTCGATGGTGAAGTCCACGTGGCCCGGCGTGTCCAGGATGTTGATGCGGTGGGGCACGCCCGCCTCCCTCCCGTGCCGGGGCTGCCAGAAGGCCGTCGTCGCCGCGGAGGTGATGGTGATGCCGCGCTTCTTCTCCTGCTCCATCCAGTCCATCTCCGTGGAGCCCGTGTGCACCTCTCCCGTGGAGTGGATGCGGCCGGTGAAGAAGAGGACGCGCTCGGTGAGCGTCGTCTTGCCCGCGTCGATGTGGGCCATGATGCCGATGTTGCGGTACCGCTCGATGCGCGTGGTGCGAGACATGGAAGACTCCCGTTCCCGTCCGGGCAGCGAGGCCCGCGGGTGTGTATTGGATTGAGACGCCGGTTGGATGAGTTGAATGGACCGGTGGCTGTCTTCAGGCGCGCACGCGCACGCAGGGCCGGAACGGCACGTCAGGCCGCCACGGGAACGCGCGAGGACACACGAAGGCACCCCCAGGGAGGGGACGGGCGGAGACGGAGCTCACGGTGCGCGGGCAACCAGCCACGCGCGCACCGGAGGACTCCGGTCCGCCTGCTCAAATATCGAGCAGGACCTCGTGACGGGGGGCGAGGCGCACGTCCGCCGCCGGCGCGAAGGCGCTCAGGACAGGCAGGGCATGGAGAGTGACGGGCCTCATGACGAGATAGGAGTAAGACAGACAGCCCCCGCTGTCAACCCGACGGCCTCCCCCGTGTTCCAGGGCCGGAAATAAACCCCCGAAAGAATATCCGCCGCGGGCGCCGTACATGTGGCGGTTGGCGACAGAAGCCAACCCCTGGTTCCTCCGAGGGGGAAGTATGTCCACGTTCTACAAAAGCCTGCTGACGGCCTCCATGGGTCTCGTCGGCTTGAATGGGTGTGTCTACGGTTACATCTACGACTCCGCGTCGGGCAGTGCCGTGGCAGGCGTGACGGTCATCGTCGCCTCCGGCACCTGCAGCGGCACCGGCTGCGGCACCGGGCTCGCGACCCAGTCCACGGACTCGTCCGGCCTCTACGTCTTCGACGCGTACGGCAACCGCAACGGCGAGAACAACGTCCAGCTGATCACCGCGGCCTCCGGCGAGGAGGCGGTGCGGCTCGTCTACAGCCGCGCGGGCTTCCGCTCCGTCACCGTCTACCACCGGCCCAAGTACACGACGATGACGCAGGACGGGACCGAGTATGAGGTCTCCGCCGTGCAGCCCGTGTACCTGTGCGCGCTCAACGCCGTGGACTCCGACGGCGACGGCGTCTGTGACGCGGCCGAGGCCCGCTACGGCACCAACCCCAACAGCTCCGACACGGACGGGGACCGCATCAGCGACTTCGCGGAACTGTACGGCTACGGCGGCGTGGACCTGCGCTACTGGGGCGCGGATCCGCGCAAGAAGGACGTGTTCGTGGAGGTGGACTACTACGCGGACCGCAAGCCCACGCAGGCGGCGCTGGACCGCGTGACGACGTCCTTCGCCAACGCGCCGGTGTCCAACCCCAACGGCACCACGGGCATCGCGCTGCACCTGGTGCTGGACTCGCAGATCGCCGCCGCGGACGCGGACACGGACCTGACCCCCGTGTGGACGGACTTCGACGTCATCAAGGCCAAGTACTTCAAGTCGCGCCGCGCGCCCTTCTTCCACTACGCCCTGTTCGCGAACACGTACAACGGCGGCACCTCCAGCGGCATCTCCCGCGGCATCCCCGCGCATGACTTCGTGGTGACGCTGGGCGGCTGGCCCGTGGCGGGCGGCACGGAGCTGCAGCAGGCCGGCACCCTCATGCACGAGCTGGGGCACAACATCGGCCTGCGTCACGGCGGCAACGACGACAGCAACTACAAGGCCAACTACCTGAGCCAGATGAACTACGAGTACCAGATGTTCGGCCTGCGCATTGACGGCGTGGACAACGTGCTGGACTACTCGCGCGTGCGCGTCGCCGCCATCAGCGAGGCGTCCGTCAACGAGGTCTCCGCGTTCGCTCCCGTCGCGCCCACCACGGAGGCGGACCTGGCCCACATCGGCGTGCGCATCAACGGCGTGCAGCGCGCCGGCACCGCGAGCGCGAACCTGGACTTCAACGGCGACGGCGTCATCCAGACCGCGTCCTACGCGTACAGCCTCAACCGCGACGCCGACACCACGGACCTCATCCCGGCGGCGCAGCATGACTGGCTGGCGCTGGTGTACGACGGCGCCGGGCAGATTGGCGACGGCTGGCTTGGCACGTCCCAGGGCCTGAGCCGCCAGCAGCCCTTCTTCGTCCTCCCGGAGAAGACCGAGTCCTGCCTCACGGTGGAGATGTTCCGCGCCCGGTAGTCCCAGGCCGTCCATCCTGGCAAGTCGTCCCCCGCCGGGTTCCTCTTCACGAGGGACCCGGCGGTCGTCTATCGGTCGCGTGCCCGCGTAGACTCCGGCGCATGCCGCATGTCGCACTCGTGGGATACGGACGTTTTGGACGCGCGCTGGGAACGCTGCTGGAGGCGGTGGGCGTGGAGCACCGCGCCCTGGACCCGGTGGCGGACATCCCGGAGCCGCTCCGCGCGCACTCGGTACACGAGCTGCTGGAAGGGGCGGAGCTGGTGGTGGTGGCGGTGCCGGTGCCCCAGATGCGGGACGTGCTGCGCTCCCTTCGGCCCCACCTGAAGCCGGAGCACCTGGTGCTGGACGTGGGCAGCGTGAAGGTGAAGCCCGTGGAGGCGCTGACGGAGGTGCTGGGCGAACAGGTGCCCTGGGTAGGCACGCATCCGCTCTTCGGCCCCTTGAGCCTGGCCATGGCCGAGCGACCCATGCGCGTCGTGCTCTGCCCCAACCCGCTGCATCCGGAAGCAGCCCCGCGCGCCCGGCGCTTCTACGAGGGGCTGGGCTGCGAGGTGATTGAGCAGTCGCCAGAGGGCCATGACCAGGTGATGGCGCGCACGCATGCGCTCACCTTCTTCGTGGCCAAGGGGATGGTGGACTCCGGCGCGGCGGCGGACGTGCCCTTCGCACCGGCCAGCTTCAAGGCGCTGTCGCGCACCATCGAGACCGTGCGCGCGGACGCGGGCCATCTCTTCAACGCCATCCAGCAGGAGAACCCCTTCGCCACGCAGGCGCGAGGCCAACTGCTCGCGGCGCTCCAGGACATCCACCGCGACCTGGAGGCGGCCCCCACGGTGACGCAAGCCTCCGAGGCGGCGGGCATCGCCGTGCCCGGCCTGGAACCGGAAGCGCCAGCGCCCCGCGAGCCGCGCGAGCACATCGATGCACTCGACCGCGAACTGGTGGAACTGCTCGCCCGCCGCGAGGAGCTGGCCCGCCGTCAGCGCCGTGCCCAGGAGGCCGGGAACGAGCCCGCTCGCACGGAGACGCTGCTCGCCGTGCGCCGGGCGTGGGCCCGGGAGCTGGGCGTGGACGCGCAGGAGGTGGAGGCCGTCTTCCGCGCCGTACTGGGTAGCGGCCTGCGATGACGCGGCGCCAGGCCCGGAAGACCCAGGCCTGGCAGCGTGAGGCCGCGGCGGTGAAGCGAATCCTCGAACATGAAGCGCGGCTCGGAGGCACCTATGCGCTGGTGGCCGGTGAGCTCCAGCACTGGACGCGCATGCCTCGCGACGGCGCGCTCGTGCGGGACTTCATGCTGATGGGTGATGGCCTCGCCATGCGCCTCTCCCATTACCTGAAGCGCCATGGCCGGGCGTTCTCCACGCGGGAAGAGGCGGAGTTCGTGTTGTTCGGCGAGGAGTCCAGCGGCGTGCTGGACTGAGCCTCAGAGGTACTCGTCCAGCCAGTCGAACATCCGGTGGTTGGCCACGGCCTGCGCGCCCTCCTGGCAGTGCAAGAGCCCCGTGTCCTGGGTGGTGAAGAGCATGTAGTCCTTCGGGCACTCCAGCGCGTCGAAGAGCAGCCGGGCCTGGCCCTGTGAGAACGCCTCCGCGGTGCCGTCCATCACCAGCGTGCGGCAGCGGATGCGGTGGACGATGGGCTCGTTGTTGAACCGGCGCAGCTCGAAGAGCAGGGCCGACGGCGTGCTGACGCCGTGCTTGGACATCGAGTCCTTCATGTACCAGCGGTACAGGAACACCTGCTCCATCAGCTGGGCCATGGCCGCGTCGAAGGCCTGGGGGTTGCTGTCCAGCAGCTGCATCAGCTCCGGGAAGTACATGTTGAACTGCTCGAAGGAGGACTGGCCCCAGTTGAGGACGCCGGGGTTGGGGATGAGGATCTTGATGCGTCGCTCGAACGCGGCGGCGCGCGGCACCAGCGCACCGCCCATGCTCCACCCCAGCAGCGCGATGCGCCGCGAGTCCACGCCCGCGATGCACAGGGCGAAGTCCACCACCGGGCGGATGACCTGCTCCCAGTCGTGACGGAAGGGCAGCCCCTGCTCGCGGATGGCCATGCCCTGGCCGGGCGCGTGCACGATGAGGCAGTGGTAGCCCCGCGCGAGCGCCGCGTCGATGACGTACTTGGACTCCTCCGGCCACGCGTCGCGGCCCTGCTGGAAGATGAGCAGCGGCGCGATGCTCCGGGCGCTCGGGGCGCGGAAGAAGTAGCCGGGTAGCGTGGTGCCCTCGTACGGGATGCGCACGGGCGTGCCCGGTATCTTCAGCAGGTGGAGCGCCTTGTTGTAGGCGTCCACCGCCTTGCGCCCGGTGGCGACCACGCTCGGATGGGTGGGCTCGGGGTGGTGGATGAGCGCGGCGCGGTAGTAGTTGGCGGCGCGCAGGTAGGCATTGCCCGCGCTGATGGAGTGGCGGCGGGACTGGCTCACGTCGCCCATGGCGCGGATGCGGTCGGCGGTGCTCACCCACTCGTTGGGCCAGCTCCAGTCATCCCCCGCGACGATGCGGGCCGCGGTGTCCAGCACCTCGCTGATGTCCGACTGCGCGCTGTAGGTCCCGGCCAGGAAGTGCAGGAGCTGGCTCTCCATGATGGGGTCCGCCATCAGCCCCAGCTCCCACCAGGGCCGGGGCTCGTCGATGGACGAGGAGGACGAAGGGGACGGCGAGGTCGTGGACGGCCCTCCGGCCGCCGCCGCGGGAGCGCCCCGGAGGAGCGCGAGCCCCCCGGTCAGCCCCAGGCTGGCTTGGATGAGGGAGCGACGGTCCAGTGTGATGCCCATGGTCTCTGGCCTCCAGCGAAGTGCTGGCGCTTCGAACACCGCAGGCCTCCACTTCTGTCACTCACCGCGTCGCCACCAGCGCGAACACGCGGTGCGGCACGGCGAACGGCGCCTGGGGGAAGCGCTCCGCGAGGAGCTTCGCGTGCGCGACGTCGAAGCGGGCGGCCTCGTCCTCGGAGAGCACCGGGCCCACCTTGGCGCTGGCGCGCACCCGTCCCATCCAGGCCTCGTGGGAGTAGTGGACGACGGTGTCGAAGGAGAAGGACTCCAGGCCGGTGAAGCCCGCGGTGGCGACGTCCTGGAACCAGCGCGGGTAGATGCCAGCGTCGTGTCCGAACTCGACGTAGGGCGCGACCTGCGAGGGATTGAAGGTGTCGATGAGCGTGTGGACCCCCTGCACGACATTGCCCGGCAAAGGCAGCCAGTCGAAGTGCGCGATGACCAGCCGGCCTCCCGGCGCCAGCACCCGGAAGGCCTCGCGGGCCGCGGCGGCGCGGTCGAACCAATGCCAGCACGTGCCAGCGGTGACGAGCCCGAAGGACTCCGGCGGCAGGCCGGTCCGCTCCGCCGGAGCCACGCGGAAGTCGATGGACAGCCCCTCGTCGCTCGCGAGCCTGCGCGCCGAATCCAGCATGGGCTCCGAGAGGTCCAACGCCGTGACGTCGCCCCCGCGCTTCGCCAGTCCTCGCGCGAGCGTGCCCGTGCCCGCGCCCAGGTCGAGCACGCGCTGGCCCGGACGAAAGACGCCTTCACGGATGAGTTTCTCGAAGAAGGCCTCCGGAAAGCCGGCGCGGTGCCGGGCGTAGTCCTCCGACGTGCGGCCAAAGTCCACCTGCATGGCATGTCCTCCAGGGTTCAGGGCTCCACGCGTCCATCAGGAAAGACACGTCGACAGCGGCCGCGCGCCGCGCCGACACTCCCCTTCCAGGAGGTGGATGGAGCATGGATAGACGCCGCGGTGGACGCTCTCAATCTCGATTCGACCATCGACCTGAGCGCGAGGAAGCCCTGGTGTCGGCGAGCGAGGCCGCGGCGCTGCTCGGCGTGAAGCTCGCGACGCTCTACACCTACGTGAGCCGGGGGCTGGTGCGGTGCGTGCCGGTGCAGGGAACGAAGGAGAGCCGCTACGCACGCGCGGACCTGGAGCGGCTGAAGGTCCGCCACGACGCGAGGGCGGGACACGCGGCGGTGGCGGCGGGAGCGCTGCGCTGGGGCGAGCCCGTCATCGACTCCGCAATCTCACGCGTGGAGGCCAAAGGCCTGGCGTACCGGGGAAGCCACTCCGCGGTGGAGCTGGCCACGAAAGGGCGCTCCTTCGAGGACGTGGCGGAGCTGCTCTGGTCCGGCGCGCTACCGAAACACCGGGACACGACGTGGCCCGCGACACGAGCCCCCTTCCCTCCTTCCGCGCTGGCGGCGCTCCTGCCCCAGGGCACGCCTCCCGCGAAGGTGCTGGCGACGCTGGTGTCCCTGCTGGGCGCGCGGGACGCGGTGCGCTTCGCGGTGCCGCCGGACCAGGAGCTCGTGCGGGCCCGGGCCCTGCTGCGTCACCTGGCGGCGTGGGTGTGCGCGGCCCGGGCGCCGGAGCGCGTGGGCCCTGCGTTGAGGGAACGGACGGTGGCGGACTCGCTGGCGCACGCGTGGGACGCCCGCTCATCGCACGCTCCGGCGTCGTTGAACCAGGCGCTGGTGCTCTGCGCGGACCATGAGCTGAACGTGTCGACGTTCGCCGCCCGGGTGACGGCGTCCTCCGGCGCGGACCTGTACTCGTGCGTGGGCGCGGCGATGGCGGCGCTCTCCGGAGCGAAGCACGGGGGCGCGTGCGACCGCGTGGAGGCGCTCCTCACGGAGGTGGGCCGTCCGGAGCGGGCGAAGGAGGTGGTGGACACGTACGTTCTCCGGGGCGAATCGGTGCCGGGCTTCGGCCACCGCCTGTATCCCCAGGGAGACCCGCGCACGCCTCCGCTCATCCTGGCCGCGCGGGAGCTGCGCCCGGATGCGCGGGCAGTGCGCGTGGGCTCCGCGCTGGTGGACGTGATGCGCGACGCGGGACATCCCGCGCCTTCAATGGAGGTGGGGCTGGTGATGCTGGCGGAGGCGCTGGGGCTGCCGAAGGGCGCGGCGGCGACGGTGTTCGCGGTGGGGCGCTCGGCGGGCTGGGTGGCGCACGTGCTGGAACAGCGGGAGCAGGGCCACCTGCTGCGCCCCAGGGCTCGCTACGTCGGCCCCTCTTCACCAGGGACAGATTGAATTCATCGGCCGGGATTCAGGATGGGGGTGACGATGTTGGTGGACCCATTGCGACTCTTCACCCTTTGGAGCCACTGCATGATGAAGAAGACCGCCCTGCTGACCTGCCTGCTCGGATTGCTGGGAGCTCTCCCGGCCAGCGCCGCTGAACTGAAGGACGTGTTCGGCAAGGAGGTCCCCATCGGGCAGGGCCGTCCCACCCTGGTGCTGTATGCCAACAAGGGCACCAAGGATGAGCTGCGCCAGCGCGCTTCCCAGTTCATCTACGACGTGCGTGAGAAGAAGCCCATCGTCGTCATCCACGTGGATCTGCGCGACGTTTCGGGCCTCTTCAAGGGCATTGCTCGCGGGGAGATCCGCAAGAGCCACAACGAGTCGCTCGCCGCCATGAAGGACCTGTACCGCCAGAAGGGCGAGGCACCGCCCGCCGAGCTGGACTCGTCGCTCTACATGGTCGCGGACTCCAAGGGTGAACCCCACAAGTCCATGGGTCTGGAGAAGGGGTTCGACCACGTGTTCGCCCAGGTGCTTGGCACCTCCGGGCAGGAAATCGCACGCGGCGCCTTCTCGGAAGGTGCCCGGAAGCTCAGCCAGGCGATGACCGCCGCGCCCGCCGTGGCGTCCCGCACGCCCTGAGTTCACGAGGGGTGTCCCCCACGCTCCTGCACCGCGCGTGGGTGGACGGCAAGGGATGAACAGCCTTACCTTGCTGGCGCGTTAGTCACTGCTCACCTGGAAACCATGTTGATGCATGGGATTCAAACGGTGGGCGGTGGCAGCGCGTCAGGTTCATTTCCCCCGAGACACCCCACATGTTCAAGTTCAAGACGTGCAGCCTCGCCGTGGTGGCCCTTGCGTTCAGCGCCTGTGGCCCCGCGCCGGAAGCGACGCAGCCGGCCCCCTCCGGTAGCGACATCGCGCAGGTCCAGTCCCAGGTGACGAAGGCCATCCCGGGCACGACGTGCGTGGTCGAAGCGACGAAGCCCTACACATATGACATCGGGGGCCCCATCAGCGCCCAGGCGTCTGCCTGGGATTGCGACCAGGACTACCCCATCATCTACATCTGCTCCACGGTGGAGCAGAAGTCGGTGAGCAGCACGGGCACGGTCACCTGGACGGCCATCCCGGGCAGCCGCAGCTGCTGGCCGGAGACGAACACGGACTTCGGTGGCCAGACGGCCAACCCCACGCCCTACGCGGCGGGCGTCTACCGTCAGCGTTCGCAGGCGGCCATCAAGCTCAACGCCACCACGTGGACCCCGGCGCAGCCGTCCACCTGCGCCACGCTCTCCAGCGACATCCCCTGCAAGTTCACCGAGGTGGTGTCCGGCAACGTGACGCTGTGACGCATGATGTCGTGATGTGAAGCACCCCGGACACCAGGTGCGGACCAGGGCAGGCGTTGGCTAGTCTGACGCCTTCCCGTTCCACCTGGAGTCTTTCATGCACATCGAATCCCCGCGCAGCGCCCGTTCCCCGAAGGCCGTGACGTTCCTCCGCATCCCGGTGCTGCTGGCCGTGGGCATGATGACGATGGGCAGCGGCATGGGGAACCCGGGCTGTGGCGGCAGTAACTATTCTGTCTGTGAGAGCGGTTGCGCCATCGGGGGCACCTACACGCTCCAGTTCGCGGACACATCGCCCCCTGGGGAGGTCTGCGAGACGTTGGGGCTCGGCCTGCCCACGGGGCCGCTGGAGTTGACGCGCTCCGGGCGGACCGTCTCGGCGGGCCTCGACGGCATGAAACTGTCGGGCGACTACGACTTCGACGAGGCCGACCGGCCGCTCACGCTGTACGGGACGAAGTCCGTGACGAGCACGCGCACGTACTCCGGCAGCATCAAGTCGGCGGTGGCCACGCCCGCGCCCGAGACGGAGACCGACACCTCGGTCATCACGGGCGAGTACGAGCTGATTGGAACCTCCGAGGACAACAGCCTGAGGTGCCACATCAAGCGGAACTTCACCGCGACGCGGTAGGGCCTCGGCCCCATTCGGGGTGCGGTAGGGTCGGGGCCATGCGTTCCCCCCTCATGGCCTCACTGCTGTTCCTGATGATGTCCGCGCCAGCCCGGGCCGCCGTACCGGCTGGCTTCGTGGAAACGAACTATTCGTCCACCAGCCTGACACCCGCCACCGGCATGGCGTGGGCGCCGGATGGTTCAGGGCGCCTGTTCGTCACGCTGAAGAACGGCGTCGTGCGGACGGTGGCCATGAAGGACGGCGTGCTGGAGACGCAGCCGGGCACCTCCACGCTGGTGACGCGCACGTTCGCCACGGAGCCCGCGGTCCACACCAACAGCGAGTGCGGACTCATCGGCATCGCGTTCGACCCGAACTACGTGGTCAACCGGTACGTCTACTTCTTCGTCACCGTCTCCGCCTCCGAGCAGCGCATCGTCCGCTACACGGACTCCAACGGCACGGGCATCGCGCGCACGGAGGTCGTCACGCGGCTGCCCACGGCGGGCAACAACCACGACGGCGGCGGGCTGGGCTTCGGCCCGGACGGGAAGCTCTACTGGGCCATTGGCGATCTGGGCAACGGCTCCGGCGTGGACGCGGACCTGACGTCGCTGGCGGCCAAGATGAGCCGCGCCAACCTGGACGGCACGCCCGCCAATGACAACCCGTTCAACGACGGCGTGGGCCCCAACAACGAATACATCTGGGCGCGCGGCCTGCGAAACCCGTTCACCTTCACGTTCCAGCCCACCACCGGACTGCTGTGGGTCAACGGCGTGGGCGACCGCTATGAGCAGGTCTTCGTCGTGAGCCGGCGCAGCCACGCCGGATACAACGACTACGAGAACAACCAGCCCGTCGGGAACGACTACCTCACCCCCGTCATCAAGTACCGCACCAACACGATTGATTCGAGCACCGTCACCGCCACGGGCGCGGTGCGCAGCGGGGGCATCACCACCTTCACCACCGCCTCGCCGCACGGCTTCCGCAAGGGGGAGAGGCTCACGCTCGAAGGCGTGGGGGACGCGAGCTTCAACGGCGAGTTCTACGTCGCCAGCGCCAACAACGCGCCCACGACCACCACCTTCACCGTGGCCCAGCCGGGCCTGCCGGACACGACCAGCGGCGGGGGCACAGTCACGACGCAGGCGCTGGGCGGCTCCATCACCGGCGGCGTCTTCTACGACGCGACCCTCTTCCCGCCGGAGTACCGCGGCAACTACTTCTTCGGCGACTACAACAGCGCCCAGGTGACGCGCGCCACGCTGGCGGCGGACAACTCGGTGGCGACGGTGGACGAGTGGGGCACGGGCTTCTCCGCCAACGTGGACATGAGCGTGGGGCCGGACGGCGCGCTCTACGCGCTGGGGTACACCAACGGCGTGGTGCGCCGGGTGACGCCCACGGCCACCGGCCAGAGGCTGGTGGTGTCCGGACTCAACCTGCGCCTGATGGAGGGCGGACGCGCGGCCTTCACCGTGCGGCTGGCCCAGGCGCCCTCCGCCAACGTAGCGGTCCAGGTAGCGCGGGCCATGGGCGGCTCCGAGGACCTGCGCCTGCTGGGCGGTGGCACCCTCACCTTCTCTCCCGCGAACTGGAGCGTGCCGCAGGTCGTGGTGCTCGAGGCGGTGGAGGACGCGGACGTGGAGCCGGACGTCGCCACCTTCACCGTGGCCTCCGAGGGGCTGACGACCGAGTCGGTGGTGGCCACCACCATCGACAACAACTCGACCCGGCTGGTGCTGTCCACTCGCCGGCTCGTCGTGCCCGAGGGCGGCAGCGCCACCTTCGACGTGTCCCTGTCCCTGCGGCCCTCGTCGAACGTGACCGTCACCGTGGCGTCCACCCAGGGGGATCCGGACCTCACCGTGGCCTCCGCGTCCACGCTCAGCTTCACGACGTCCAACTGGAACACGCCGCAGACCGTCACGCTCCAGGCGTCGCAGGACGCGGACAACGTGGATGGCACGGCCACCATCACGCTCGCCATTCCGGGCCTGGACGCGCGCACGCTGGAGGCCGTGGAGGCGGATGACGAACCGCTCCAGCCCACCATCTCCTCCACGCCTGTCACCACCGCCGGAGTGGGCTTCGAGTATCGCTACGACGTGGAGGCGGTGGGCCGGCCGCAGCCCACGTACTCGCTGGAGGGCGCGGTGCCGCAGGGCATGAGCATCGACGCGACCACCGGCCTCATCACCTGGACGCCGTCGGCGGCGGGCACCGTGGACGTGCACGTGCGGGCGACCAATGGCGTGTCGCCGGACGCGGAGCAGTCCTTCACCATCACCGCGGAGGCGGAAATGGGCGAACCGGATGCCGGCACCGACGCGGGCACGGAGACCCCGGATGCCGGCACGGGGACCCTGGATGCCGGCACGAACAATCCCCTGCCCGAGGACGACTCCGGCTGCGGCTGCGGCGCGGCCCCGGTGGCGCCGCTCGCGTGGCTGGCGCTCGTCGCGCTGGCCACCCGTCGCAAGCGGTCGCGCGCGAGCTGAGGCCTCGCTGAAACAGAAACGGGAGGGCGCCCGTGCTGGACGCCCTCCCGTTCCATTTCCGCTTCAGCGCGGCATGAAGGCACTTGCGCGTGTCCGGAAGCGGGACGCGGATTCCCATCGCCGGTCAGGGAAGTGACGGGTTCATCCCCGCTGTCGCCTGGGGGCGACTGTGCGCGCTCCGTGGCATGGGCCATGCTCAATGGCGTCCCCAATGGCTCCCCTCCTCCATGACCTCCTGCTCGCGCTGCGGCGACTGCGTCGCAGCCCCACCTTCACCGTCGTGGCGGTGGCCACGCTGGCGCTGGGCATTGGCGCCAACGTCGCCATCTTCAGCGTGGTGCACGCGGTGCTGCTGCGGCCGTTGCCCCTGCGCGACGACGCGCGGCTCGTGCGGCTGTTCAGCGTGGGCCAGCAGGGACCGGGGCCGACGTCGCCGCCGGACCTGATGGACCTGCGCGAACAGACGCGGGCCTTCGAGGGGCTCGCTGGCGTGGCGCCCGCGATGGTGACGCTCGGGGCGGACCGGCTGGAGGCCTCGCCCATGAAGGTGCAGGCCGGGCTGGTGACGGCCGACTTCTTCCAGGTGCTGGGGCCCCGCGTGCAGTTGGGCCGCGCGCTCCGGGCCGGGGATGACGCGCCTGGGGCACCCCAGGTCACGGTGCTGTCGCATGCGCTCTGGCAGCGCCGCTTTGGTGGCAGCCCCGACGTGCTGGGGCGCGCGGTGAACCTGGGCGGCCCCGTGCCGTGGACGGTGGTGGGCGTGATGGCGCCGGGCTTCGACTTCCCGTCGCGCGCGGAGCTGTGGACGCCCATCGTCCAGGACGAGTCCATGACGAAGCCGGAGGCGCGCGGCGCGCACTGGCTGGAGGTGTATGGGCGGATGGGGCCCGGCGTGAGCCTTGAGCGGGCGAAGGCAGACGCGGCGGCGGTCGCGCGGGGCCTGGCGGCGCGGCATCCGGCGACGAACGCGGACATGGGCGCGAGCGTGGAGCCCTTGCGCGACGTGCTGCTGGGCCAGGTGCGCCCCTCGTTGTTATTGCTGCTGGGCGCGGTGGGGCTGGTGCTGCTCATCGCGTGCGCCAACCTCATGCACCTGCTGTTGGCGCGGGCCGCGTCGCGCGAGGCGGAGACGTCCGTGCGGCTCGCGCTGGGCGCCAGCCGGGGGCGCATCGCGCGGGAGCTGTTGGTGGAGAGCGCGCTCCTGTCGGCGCTGGGTGGCGGGGCCGGGTTGCTCGCGGCGCTGTGGGCGCTGGATGCGCTGGCGGCGTTCGGGCCCCAGGACATTCCGCGCATCGACGAGGTGTCGCTCGATGGAACGGTGCTGGCGTTCACCGCGGGCCTGTCGGTGTTCACCACGCTGCTCTTCGGGCTGGTGCCTGCGTGGCAGACGTCGCGGGTGGAGCTGGCGCGCGTGTTGCGGACGGCGGGCGAGGGCGCGGGCGGCGCGGCGCACCACCACCGAACCCGCGCGGCGCTCATCGTGGCGGAGACGGCGCTGGCGGTGCTGCTGCTGGTGAGCGCGGGGCTGCTGCTGCGCAGCTTCGTGCACCTGCGGCAGGTCGACCCGGGCTTCCAGCCGGAGGGCGTATTGACGGTGAAGCTGAGCCTGCCGCCCAACCGCTACGCCATGGGCAGCGCGGCGCCCGCGGCCTTCTACGACGGGCTGCTCGAGCGGCTGCGGAGCCTGCCCGGGGTGACCGTGGCGGGCGCGGTGAATGCAGTTCCCATGGAGGGGAAGCGGTGGACGCTCGCGGTGCGTGACCCGCTCCGGCCGGTGGCGCCGGGCACGGAGCCCTGGCAGGCCAGCATGCGCATCGTCACGCCGGACGCGTTGGAGGCGCTGCGGGTGCCCGTGCTGCGCGGCCGGGGGTTGCTGCCGGAGGACCGGGGCGCGGGTGGGCGCGCGGTGTTGATCAACGCGGAGGCGGCGCGCCGCTTCTGGCCGGGAGAGGACCCGCTGGGACGCACGCTGGACATGGACATGGACCTGGGCAACGGCGCGTTCGGAGGCCGGGTGGTGGGGGTGGTGGCGAACATGGCCACGGAAGGACTGGCCGCGCCCGCCGCGCCGGAGGTGTATGTGCCCTATGAGCAGGCACGGACCACGGACATGACGCTGGTGCTCCGTACGAACGGGGAGCCGCTCGCGCTGGCCGGGGCGGTGCGGGCGGAAGTCCGGGGGCTGGACGCGAACCTCGCGGTGGGCAGCGTGCGGACGCTGGCGTCGGTGGTG
>NZ_RAWR01000131.1:0-29780 GCF_003986945.1 Corallococcus sp. AB018
GAGCTGTACGACGTCGCGCAAGGCACCTGGAAGACCGTGGCGTCCATGAACATGCCGCGCTACCTGCCGCACGCCACGGCGCTGACCACGGGCCGCGTGCTGGTGGTGACAGGGGAGGGCGGCTCGGGGTTGGGCGTGCTCGACTCCTCGGAGGTGTATGACGTCGCGATGAACGCGTGGACGCCCGCGGGCATCCAGTCCACGCGCAACACGCACCACGGTCTGGCCCTGCTGCCCTCCGGGCGCGTGCTGGTCGCGGGCGGCAGTGGAAGCGGCGGCGCGCGCTCCGCTGTCGACGTGTACACACCGGCGCCTTGAGCCGAGGCACACGGGGCGGGCTCATGCGCTGCCGCCTGCACCGTGTTCAGGCCCCCGCGTGCGGTGCTTCGTGCGCCGCGTCCCCGCGGGCGTAGTACGCGAGGCATTCGTCCTCGCGCCCGCGCACCACGCGTCTGCCATTGAGCGGGCCGGCGTGGGAGGTCACCACCGTGCACTGACCTTCCACGTCGCCCTGGTCGTAGTAGAGGACCACCCAGTCATCCGTGGCGTGCTGCTGGTGCGCCAGCGCCGTGTTGGAGAACAGCGCGCGGAAGTTCCAGTCGTCCACGTGCTCGCGCAGCACCGGCAGCCAGGCCTCGCCGGATGGATTGAAGCGCTTGGGCGCGATGCGACGCAGCTCCCCGTCCTCCGCTCTCCGCCGGTAGTCCGCGTCCACCCGTAGCAGCAGCGCCACGGTGGGTCGCGGTCCGTCTTCTCGCCCGTGCTCCCGTCCCCGCTCGCGCTCGCGCCGGTTGCGCCCCAGCCGCGCCGCCAGCACCTCGCGCACCTGCTCCGCGCGCCGGGGCCCGAATCCCTCCACCCGTTCCAGACGCCCGTCGTGCGCGGCCAGCTCCAGCGCCTCCAGCGTGGTGATGTCCAACGCCTCATGGATGCGCTTCGCCAGCTCCGGTCCGATGCCAGGCACGCTGGCGAGCAGGCCCTCGGGGGACGCTTCACCCTCCAGCCGCTCGAGCAGCCCCATGTGCCCCGTGCGCACCAGCTCCGCGACCGTCGCCGCGATGCTCTTGCCCACGCCGGGCAACGCCCGCAGGCCCGCCTCTCCCTCCGCCGCCAGCACCTGCGCGACAGAGTCCGGCCAGTTCGCGATGGTCGCCGCCGCCTTGCGGTAGGCCCCTATCCGGAAGGGCATCGCGTCCTGCGTTTCCAGCAGGTCCGCCACCCGCTCCAGCGCGTCCGCGATGTCGATGTTGCTCTTCCATTCGACGCCCATGGTCCCTGAAAGGTAGGGGCTCCCCGGGAGGGCGGCCACCCCGTGAGCCGACACCCGCGCACATGGCGGCCGCCCACAGGGAAAATTCCCCGCCCCGCAACCGCGCCGGGTCCACTGGGTTGGAAGGAACAGCAGGCAGTCATGCGAACCTATTCGACCTGGAGGATGACGATGCGCTGGAACAAGACGTTGGCGGTGGGTGCGGCCCTGGTGCTTTCGACGGCGTGCGGCGGGGTGGATGATCAGGAGGCGGTGGCGTCCCTGCCGGACTTCGCGGGCACGTCGCTGGAGATCAACACGAGCGCGCTCGCGCAGGACGGCGCCGCGCTCGTGGCCCAGGACCTGATGCAGGTGGAGGCGTCGCTCGACGGGCAGGGCGCCGCGATGCTGGAGGGCGCCCGCCTGGAGGTGAAGGCGCTCAACGACACGCTCCGGCAGGTGCTGGTGCCCATCGCGGACCTGGCGAAGCAGTCCGCCAACGAGCAGCCCGGCGAGGTGCTGGTGTACGGCCCCACCGACCGCGCCAACGCCACCTTCACGCTCTCCATCCGCGAGGGCACGGGTGGGCGCTACCAGTGGAAGCTGGAGGCCCGTCCGCTGAACAGCAAGGACGACGTCGCCTACAAGCTCATCGCCGCGGGCGCGCTCAAGCGCAGCGGCGACGCGCACCGCGGCCGGGGCACGCTGGCCATCTCCCTGGACAACCTCAAGGCGGTGGCCCCGGCCTACGCGGGCCAGGGCAAGCTGATGATGTCGTTCGCCCACTTCGGCAAGGGCAGCAAGTCGCTGGCGTACCGGCTGGCCAGCTTCACCCCGAACCCCGCCACGCACGAGGCCGTCACCGGCGCCTTCGTGGGACACAAGATTGAAGCCACCGGCGTCACCCGCGTGCGCGTGCTCGGCCCGTACAACCTGCCCGGCACCGCGACCTCCGCGAAGGAGAAGGTGCTCTCCTCCGTGCGCCACATCCCCGGCTCCGGTGGCCGCGTGGACGTGCGCGCCTGGGGCGGCGACATCGCTGCGAACACCTACTACGTGGGCAGCGCCTGCTGGGACTCGCAGGAGAAGGAGGTCTACCGCGTCCTCCTGCAGTGCTCGGACTCGGGCCGCCCGGAGAACTGCACGGAGGTGGCCGGCAGCCGCGTGGGCAGCTTCCAGGCCTGCCCCGCGGTGGAGCTGCGCGGCGACGTGACGCCCCCGGAGGGCACCGGCGACGCCGTGACGCCCGAGCCCGGCAACCCCGGCGCGCCGGACGACGTGCCCACCGACGTCACCCCCGACTTCTGAGCCCAGGGCGGCCCGCTCGGCGAAACCAGGCGGCCGTCACCCGGTCGGAGTGGCGGCGTTGAACACCGCCAGTTGCGCGGCGAACGCGCGCTGGTAGGCCGGGCGCGCTTCGGCGCGGGCGATATAGGCGGCGAGGTTCGGATACGCGTCGACAATGCCCGACCCCTGCGCCCTGCGCAGGACCGTCACCATGAGGAGGTCGGCCGCGCTGAAGGCGCCGTCAAGCCAGTCGGCGGCGCCGAGGTGCGCGGAGAGGTCGTCCAACCGCTTCCGGATGAGGTCGTCCAGCGCGCGCAGGCGATGCTCGTACCAGGGCTGGTCTCGCTCGAGAATCATCACCAGGCTGCGGTCGAAGATGGGCGGCTCGACCGTGTTGAGCGACGCGAACATCCACCCGACTGCGCGAGCGCGGCCATTCGCATCTTCCGGCAGCAGGCCGGCATGGCGATCCGCGATGTGGAAGACAATCGCGCCGGACTCGAACAGGGCGAGCTCGCCCTCCTCGTAGGTTGGAATCTGACCGAACGGATGCAGCGCCTTGTGCGCGGGCTGCTTCATGGCCTCGAACGACAGCAGGCGGACGTCGTAGGGCTGGCCCACCTCTTCCAGCGCCCAGCGCACCCGCATGTCCCGAGCCAGTCCCCTGCCGCGATCCGGCGAGCGTTCAAAGGCCGTGATGGTGATGGTCATGTCCTGCTCCTGGAGGTCTGGGCCGTCAGGGTAGGGCGGATGCCACCACCGCGTCCGCTTCGATTTCCACCAGCATCCGCGGGTCGATGAGCGCCTTCACCTCCACCATGGAGGTGGCGGGGCGGATGGCCGCGAACACCTCGCCGTGGGCGCGGCCAATGTCCTCCCAGCGGGAGATGTCGGTGACGTACATGCGCGTGCGCACCACGTCCTCCACCCGGGCCCCCACCGCCTCCAGGGCGGCGCGGATGTTGGCGAGCGCCTGGGCCGCCTGCCGGTATGCGTCCCCTTCACCCACGAGCTGGCCGTCCGCGTCCGTGGCGGTGGTGCCGGAGACGGACACGAAGGGGCCCGTGCGCACCGCCCGCGAGTAGCCCACCCGGGGCTCCCAGGGGGTGCCGGTGGCATGGAGGATGCGCTGCATGGCGTGCTCCGATGTGGGCCTGAGGGAGGGCTGCCCCGGAGGGCCGGAGCCCGGCCGGACCTCCAGGCGCTGCTTGCACAGCTGCAAGGAACGACCGCCCGTGATAGTTGGCCTCGGATCATGGCCAATGAGCTCGAGAGGGAGGTCGCCCGGCGACGGACCTTCGCCATCATCTCCCACCCCGACGCGGGAAAGACAACCCTGACGGAGAAGCTGCTGCTGTACGGCGGCGCCATCCATCTGGCCGGCAGCGTGAAGGCCAAGAAGGCGCGGCGGCACGCGACCAGCGACTGGATGGAGCTGGAGAAGGAGCGCGGCATCTCCGTCACCTCGTCCGTGCTCCAGTTCAGCTACCGCGACCACGCGGTGAACCTGCTGGACACCCCGGGCCACCAGGACTTCTCCGAGGACACCTACCGCACGCTGTCCGCCGCCGACGCGGCGGTGATGCTCATCGACGCGGCGAAGGGCGTGGAGCCCCAGACGAAGAAGCTCTTCAAGGTGTGCCGCCTGCGCGGCATCCCCATCTTCACCTTCGTCAACAAGCTGGACCGCTACGGCCGCGAACCGCTGGAGCTGATGAACGAGCTGGAGCAGGTGCTCGGCATCCGCTCGTACCCCATGAACTGGCCCATTGGCATGGGGCCGGAGTTCCGGGGCGTCTACGACCGGCAGGCGCGCGTGGTGCACGTGTTCTCCACGGAGGGCTCGCACGGCGAGTCGGAAGTGGCGGAGCGCTCGGTGTCCATCGACTCGCCTGAAATCAAGACGGTGCTCACGGAGAACGAGCTGGCGAAGCTCCAGGAGGACATCGAACTGCTGGACATCGGCGGGGACGAGTTCACGCGCGAGAAGTCGGACGTGGGGCAGCTGTCGCCCATGTTCTTCGGCAGCGCGATGACCAACTTCGGCGTGCGGCCCTTCCTGGACGCGTTCCTGGACCTGGCGCCCGCGCCCACGTCGCGCCCCACCACGCAGGGCCCGCGCGAGCCCACGAACCCGAAGTTCGCGGGCTTCGTCTTCAAGATTCAAGCGAACATGGACCCCGCGCACCGCGACCGCATCGCGTTCATGCGCGTGGTGTCCGGCCGCTACGTGAAGGGCATGAACGCCTTCCACTCGCGCCTGGGCAAGGAGGTGCGGCTCGCGAAGCCCAGCCAGTTCCTCGCCGCCGAGCGCACGTCCATTGAAGACGCGTGGCCGGGGGACGTCATCGGCCTGTTCGACCCGGGGCAGTACCGCATCGGCGACTCGCTGGCGGAGGGCGCGCAGGACGTGTTGTTCGAAGGCGTGCCGCGCTTCAGCCCGGAGTTCTTCGCGGTGGTGCGCTCCAAGGATCCGCTGCGCCGCAAGCAGATGGAGAAGGGCCTGGAGCAGCTGTCCGAAGAGGGCACGGTGCAGATCTTCCAGCAGCTGGCCATGGGCATGAAGGACCCCATCGTCGGCGTGGTGGGCGCGCTCCAGTTCGAAGTGCTCCAGTACCGCCTGGAACATGAATACGGCGCGAAGATCGCCCTGGACCGGCTGCCCTTCAGCCACGCCCGGTGGGTGGTGGGCCAGAACTTCGACCCGAAGTCGTTCGACTGGGAAGGCAACCGCCAGACGGTGCAGGACCGCGACGGGCTGCCCCTGGTGCTCTTCCGCGACGACTGGGCGCTCCAGCACGCCGAGGACAAGCACCCGGAGCTGAAGTTCGTCTCCGAGGCCCCGCTCCTGCGCCAGTCCGCGTCGTCCGCGACCGGCAGCTAGGTCGGCTCCAGGGCCGGGGACACCCCCCGGCCCGGCAGCGGCTTACTTGTGCGGCACCACCGTGCCGCCTCGGAAGGCGGAGTCGCGCAGCACCAGGCCCTCCTTGCAGAGTCGCGCGGCGCGGTTGCCGACGAAGAAGTCCTTCGGGTCACCCCGGCGGAAGGTCTTCTTCACGAACTCCTCCACCTCCATGTAGAGGCGGCGGAACTTGTCCGGGGCGGCGTCGCGGCGGCCCGTCTGGGACGTCACCTCCAGCTCCACCCACATCTTCCCGCTGAGCAGCTCGCCCTCTTCGTTGCGGCGCGAGCGCTCGATGAAGATGACGGGCGAGCGCACCTCGTCGATGCGCCAGAAGCCCTTGTCCGGGCCGCGCTTCACCTTGTCCACCATGGCGGGGCCAATCTCGCTGGCCACCAGGTAGAGGTCCTCCTCCGGCAGGCGCGAGATGTTGTCCGGGTTGGCCCGGAAGGGTACCCAGTCCGGCGGCACGCGCCGGGGGTAGACCTCCAGGACGTGTCGCTCCAGGTGACGGAAGAAGGCGACCTCGTCGTCGGGTGCCATGAAGAATTGGAGGATGTTGGCCATCGCGGGCGTCCTCATACCCTGGAAGCGCGCTAGAAACACAGGCCATGGACTCCTGGCTGCGCGCACGGATGCATGAGCTGAACGACCTGAACAGCGTCATCAACCTGGCTTCCTGGGACCGGGAAGTCTACCTGCCCTCCAAGGCGGCCACCGCCCGCGCCCAGCAGATGGCCACCGTCCAGGCCATCCACCACGAGCGGCTGGTGGATCCGCGCCTGGGAGAGGCCCTGGCCCGCGCCGGGGAAGGGGGCCAGGACTTCGAGGCCCTCACGCCCGACGAGCGCGCCATGGTGCGAGTCCTCACCCGAGAGCGCGACCGCGCGGTGCGCCTGCCCGCCCGGCTGGTGACCGCGCTGGCGGAGGCCCAGGGCGAGGGCCTCCAGGCCTGGCGCGAGGCGCGCACCACGAAGCGCTTCGAGCGTTTCCAGCCCGCGCTGGAGGCGCTGCTGGCCTTGCGCCGTGAGCAGGCGGACGCGCAGGGCCACGACGGAGAGCGCTACGACGCACTGCTGGAAGGCTTCGAGCCCGGCATGCGCGTGAAGCGACTGACGCCGGTGCTCACCGCGCTGCGTGAGGCGCTCATCCCCATGGTGGCCGCGCTCGGCGAGCAGAAGCGGGCCTTCCCCGCGTTCCTCTCCGGCCGCACCTACGACACCGGCCAGCAGTGGCAGTTCACGATGCGGCTGCTCAAGGCCGTGGGCTTCGACCTGGAGTCGGGCCGCCAGGACGTGAGCATCCACCCCTTCACCAACAGCGTGCACGCGCAGGACGTGCGCCTCACCACGCGCCTGGATCCGGTGTGGCCGCCGGCCGCCCTCTTCGGCACGCTCCACGAGGCGGGCCACGGCCTGTACGAGCAGGGCTTCTCCCCGGAGCACCACCGCACGCCGCTGGCGTCCGTGCCCTCCATGGGCCTGCACGAGTCCCAGTCCCGCCTGTGGGAGAACCTGGTGGGCCGCGGCCGCGCCTTCTGGGTGAGCCACTTCCCCGCGCTGAAGGAGTCCTTCCCGGAGGCGCTGGCGGACGTGGACCTGGATGGCTTCCACGCGGGCATCAACCACGTGGTGCCGTCGCTCATCCGCGTGGAGGCGGACGAGGTGACGTACAACCTGCACATCGCCCTGCGCTACGAGCTGGAGCTGGCGATGCTGCGCGACGAGCTGCCCGTGTCGGAGCTGCCGTCCGCGTGGAACGAGCGCATGCGGCGCTACCTGGGGATGACTCCCCCGGACGACACGCAGGGCGTGCTCCAGGACATCCACTGGGCCTGGGGTGAGCTGGGCTACTTCCCCACGTACTCGCTGGGCAACCTGTACGCGGCCTCGCTGTACACCGCCGCGAACCGGGCGCTGCCGTCGCTGGAGGCGGACCTCGCGCGGGGCGACACGTCGTCACTGCTGGGGTGGCTGCGCACGAACCTGCACTCGCACGGCTTCCGGCTGCCCGCGGAGGAGCAGGTGCGAGCCATCACCGGCGAGGGGCTCACGGACCGGGACTTCCTCCAGTACCTGCGCGCGAAGTACGGCGCGCTGTACGGCATCAAGCTCTAGCGCCCTCTACAGCCTCAGGCCGCGAACACCAGCGGGCGGCACGCGCGCGCCAGGTGCAGCGCGTCCCTCGCGAGCGCGTGCGCGTCCGGGTCCTGCGCCTCCAGCCACGCGGCGCGGGCCACCTGGCTGCCCAGTTCGAAGCACAGGCTGGCGGTGCGGCGCGACAGGCGGCTCTCCTTCTGGAGCGCGCGCACGTTGAGCTCGCACAGCTCCGCGCACTGGCGCAGCAGGCGCACCGCGTCGTCATCCGCCGCGACGCCCTGGGCCCTCAGACGTGCCATGCCCGCCTCGCAGGCCGTCTGGCACTTCAGGCTCGCGGCGATGCACCGGGAGACCTCGATCCGCGCCCCGCCTGTCCTGGCTCCCAACATGACCACGCCCTCCCTCTGTGCGGCGTCAAAGGTACGCACGGACGCCGTTCTCGCAACCAGCACCGGAGCCGCAGATGAGGCCTGAACACCTGCGTTCCGGGGTCATGGACAGCGAGCCGGCAAGGGATGCAGAAGCGCCGCGCACGATTCGGCCGAAGCGTACAGCAGTTGCCTCTTCGTCGTGGTGAACGTCAGCTGCCTGGCACCGGAAAGGGCTTGAGCAACGCGATCAGCTTGTCGCCATACAGCTTGATCCGTTTTTCCCCGAAGTACGGCAGCTGCGAGAGCTCCGCGACGTCCGCGGGAGGCTTCGACGCCAGCGCGTCCATGAGCGGATTGGTGAGCACCACGCTGGGCGTCACCTTGCGTGCCGTGGCCTGCTCGACGCGGAACGCCTTGAGCGCGTCCTCGCGCTTGCGCCGGTGGGGGTCGCGCGGACCCTTGGGCTCGCGGTCGAGGTCCAGTTCGCCCCGGATGGCCTTCTGCTGCTGGTCGCGGATGAGGGCGAGGATGTCGTCGCCGTGCGCGCGCACCACCGCGCCCCGCACGCCGGCCGCGCGCGCCAGGTCCTTGTGCGTGTCCGGCTGCTTCAGGGCCAGGTCGGTGATGGCCATGTTGGACAGCATGCGGCCCATGGGCACGTTGTCCTTCTCCGCCCACTCCAGCCGCCGCTTGTGCAGCTCCTGCGCGATGGCATGCGCGAGCGCGTACTGCGTCGTGCTCAGGCCGCTCTTGGACAGCTTGGGCTTGTACTCGGCGCCCGTCTCCGGCCGGGCCTCGGCCTCCGCGCACATGCGCTCGCAGTCCAGCAGCACCTCCTCCAGGATGTCCGCCTCGCGGCACGCGTCGCGCACCTGGCGGCCCAGCTCACAGAGGTAGCGCACGTCGTTGGCGATGTAGTCGCGCATGCCCTCGGGCAGGGGACGCAGGGAGAAGTCGGACTGCTGGTGCTCCTTCGGCAGCTCGACGCCCAGCCGCTCGCGCGCCAGGTCCGCCAGGCCCACCTTGGGCCACCCGAGGAGCGTCACCGCGCGGTGTGTGTCGAAGAGGCCGCGCACGCGCACGCCCGCTTCCGCCAGGAACTGCAGGTCGCCCTGGGCGGCGTGGAAGTACTTGGTGCGCCCGGGGTCCTCCATCATGGGGGAGAGCAGGCGCGGATCCACGCCCGGCTGGAGCGTGTCGAAGAGGAAGATGTCCGTGTCGGTGCCCAGCTGGAGGAAGCACAGGCGGGCGCGGAAGGCGTGCATGGCGTCCGCCTCCAGGTCCACCGCCACTTCCGGCGCGGCCTCCAGCACCCGCGTGGCGGCTTCCTCGCCCGCGCGGTCCACCACGTCCACTGCACCCTGAGGGAAGGTCGGCATCGCGGGGAGCAGGCTAGCGGACCGGCCCGCCCCTTTGACGTGTTTTTTCCCGAACCGCCGCTAGGATGGCCCCGCCGATGAACGACGCCCAACGTCTTGAAAAGAGCCTGCTTGGCCACATGGGCCGGGCCATCGCGGACTTCCGCCTCATCGAGGCCGGGGACCGCATCATGGTGGGCGTGTCGGGAGGCAAGGACTCCTACACGATGCTCCACCTGCTGCGAGAGCTGCAGCGGCGAGCCCCCGTGAAGTTCGACTTGCTGGCCGTGAACCTGGACCAGGGTCACCCGGGCTTCCCCGGTCACATCCTGGAGGGCTACTTCCAGAAGGAGGGCTACGCCTACAAGATGCTGAAGGAGGACACCTACAGCATCGTCCTGGAGAAGACCCCGCCCGGGAAGACGCAGTGCTCGGTGTGCTCACGCCTGCGCCGGGGCATCCTCTACAACGCCGCCGTGCACCTGGGCTGCAACAAGATTGCCCTGGGCCACCACCGCGACGACCTCATCCACACGATGCTCCTGAACATGTTCTTCGCCGGGAGCCTCAAGGCGATGCCGCCGCTCTTGAAGAGCGACGACGGCCGCAACGTGGTCATCCGGCCGCTGTGCTACGCGCCGGAGAAGGAGATCATCCAGTTCGCGGAAGCGAAGCAGTTCCCCATCATCCCCTGTGACCTGTGCGGGTCGCAGGAGAACCTGCAGCGCAAGCGGATGCAGAAGCTGGTGGAGGACCTGGGCAAGGAGATCCCCAACGTCCGCCAGAGCCTGCTCAACGCGATGTCGAACGTGCGGCCCACGCACCTCTTGGACAAGACGCTGAACCCGGACCCGCTGAACGCGACGGAAGACGGGCCCGCGGTCACCCCCCCCACCACCGACACGCAAGGGAGCGCCAGTCCATGGCTCGAGAGCAGGCAGTAAAGGCGCGCAAGGAGCGCAACGCGGCGCTGGTGGAGGCCATGTTGCTGGCCGCGATGGCGGACGGCAACGTGTCCCAGCGCGAGATGCAGACGTTGCTGGCACGAGTGCTGGAGCGCCCGGAGTTCGAGGGCACGCAGTCCGGTGAACTGAACCTGCTGGTGGAGACCAGCGCCGTGCGGCTGGCGGAGGCGCGCAACCTGGAGGACGTCCTCTCCTCGCTGCGCCGGCGGCTGCCGGACCACAAGAACCGGATGCTGGCCTTCGGCCTGGCGGCGGCGGTGGCGCTGGCGGATCAGCGGGCCACCCGCTCGGAGCTGGGGCTGCTGAAGACGTTCCAGGCGGCGCTGGGCATCTCCGAGGACGAGGTCGCGCAGATCATCGACGTCATCGAACAGGGGGGCAGCCTGTCGGAGGCGCTGGGCGAGCCCCTGGAGCGGCTGTTCGCGGAGGTGATGGTCCTGGTGCTGGCGGCGGACGGCCAGCTGAAGGAGGCGGAGGCGCGCGCGATGGTGGAGAGCTTCGCGGCGGATCCGCTCTTCCAGAACGTGAGCCCGGAGCGAGCGCAGGGCTTCGTGAGCGAGTCCGTGGCGGCGCTGGCCACGGACGGGCTGCCGCAGCGGCTTCATGTCCTGGCGCACGGGCTGGCCACGCACTCCCAGCGGGTGAAGGCCTACCAGCTGGCCACGAAGATCGCCCATGCGTCCGGGCGGACGAGCACCGCGGAGCAGCGGATCCTGGATCTGCTCCAGGCAACGTTCGGTCTTGCGGACGATGAAGTGGCGCGGTTGGACCAGCAGGGGTAAGCAGGGAATTGTATGACCCCGCAAGTTCCCTCTGGTTCGCGCCACTCCTTCCGTTTCGGCCTGCCGCCGTCCTTGGGCAGCGAGACGGCGCGCGAGCGTGCGGAACGGCTCGCGTCGTTCCTGCAACGCGCGTTGGGCAAGCTGGTGGAGGTGAACGTCGCCACCAGCTACGAGACGCTGGCCAAGGACCTCTTGTCCGGGCGAGCGGACGCGGCCTGGGCGCCGCCCTTCGTGTGCGCGCGCATGGAGGCCATGGGCGTGCGGGTGCTGACGCGCGGGGTGCGCCGGGGCATGTCCAGCTACCGCTCCGCGCTGGTGGGGCGGGCGGGCTCCGGGCTGACGCTGGAGAAGCTGAAGGGCGCCTCGGCGGCGTGGGTGGACCGCGATTCGGTGGCGGGCTACCTGCTGCCCAGCGCGTTCCTGAAGACGCAGGGGCTGGAGCCGTCGCGCGCGTTCGTGTCGCAGCAGTTCACGGGCTCGTACCAGGGCGCGCTGGAGGCGGTGCTGGAGGGCAGGGCGCAGGTGACGAGCGTCTTCTGTCCGCCGTCCTCCACGGGGCTCACGTTCACCACGGGCGTGGAGGACGTGCTGGGGCCGGGCATGGGCGCGAAGTTCGAGCTCCTGGCGTACACGGATGAAGCCCCCAACGACGGCGTGCCGGTGGCCATGGGGCTGCCCGCGCCGCTGGTGACCGCGCTGGAGACGGCGCTCCTGGGGTTGCAGTCCACGCCGGACGGGCAGGCGCTGCTGCGCGACATCTTCAACGCGGACCGCTTCGAAGTGGCGCCGCGCATGGGCTACCGCGCGCTGTACCGCGTGGCCCTGGCGAGCCTGTAGCCGAGCGCGGTTCCGGCGCCGCGAGGTCCGCGTCGCTCGCGGGACCCGTGGGCTCGCTTCGAGCGGAGCCCGAGGCAACCGGTCGCAGCGCTCCTTGGGTCCTACTTGTCGGAGTCGGGCCCGTTGCCGCGCACGGGGCGGCGGGCGGAGGACACGGAGCCTTCGGTGCGTCCTGTCTTCGAGGGCACCTTGGCTCCAACGGAGTCCTCCGACGCACGCACGGCCTTCGCGGCGGAGCGGCTCCCCGTCGCATCCCCGGAGGCCTTCACGGGCTTCGCCGCGGAACGGCTTCCCGTGGAACCCTCGGGCGTACGGGTCGGCTTCGAGCCATCCGCGCGCACGGCGCCGAACTGGGCGGTGGAGGACCGGCCGGTCTCCGCGCGCACGGCCTCGGGCTTCACGGTGGAGGCGCGAGCCGAGCCCGTGTCTTCACCACGCACGGCTTCGTGCTTCGCGGTGGAGGCGCGAGCCGGACCCGCGTCCTCGCGCACGGCTTCGTGCTTCGCGGTGGGGGCGCGAGCCGGACTCGCGTCCTCGCGCACGGCATCGAACTTACCGGTGGAGGCGCGAGCCTCGCCGCGCATGGCTTCGTGCTTCGCGGTGGGACGGCGCGCGTCCTCGTCATGCAGGGGCCGCGTGTCCGCGAGGCTCACGCCCGTGTTCTCCCGCGTCTTCACGGGCCGGGCCTCCGGGCGGCTCAGGCCGGAGTTCTCCTTCGTGCGCGACGTCCGCTCCGCGGTGGGCCCCACTCCGGAGTCCTCCGGGGACGCGGCGGCCTTCGTCGACGACTGGCTCACCGACGGCTCTGGCGCGCGCGGCGGCGTCTTCGCGGGGGCCTGCGCCTTGCCCGAGGACGACGTCGTCCCGGAGGCCGGTGGCTTCGCGGGCGCGGCACTGCCCGGCCGGGCCATCAGGCGCGGGTCGAAGTAGATCATCGTTGGCTCGGCCGCGAAGCGCTCCTCCTCCAGCTCGTCCGAGTACACGTCCCGCATGAACGCCGCCAGGTGCGCGCTGGTGCCGTGCAGCTTCTCCTGCTGGAGGAACTCCTCCAGCGCCAGCTGCAGCTCGCCCGCCGTGGTGAACCGGTCGTCGCGCTTGCGCGCCAACGCCTTGAAGACGATGGGGTCCAACGACTTCGGAATCCCAGGCACCGCTTCCGACGGCGGGACGATCTTGTGCCCCACGACGGCCTTGAGCGTGGCCATCTCCGTCTCGCGCTTGAACAGGCGGCCGCCGGTCAGCAGCTCGTAGAACACCGTCCCCAGGCCGAACACGTCCGAGCGCGCATCCAGTGGCTCACCCCGCGCCTGCTCCGGGGACATGTACGCGTGCTTGCCCTTGATGGTGCCCACCACCGTCTGCGACAGCTTGCCCTGCGCCTTCGCCACGCCGAAGTCGATGAGCTTCACGCCGCCGTTGAAGCCCACCAGCACGTTCTGCGGCGACACGTCCCGGTGGATGAGCGACAGCTTCCGGCCGGACGGGCTGCGCGCGTTGTGCGCGGCATCCAGGCCCGCCGCCGCCTCCGCGATGATCCGGCATCGCAGGCCCAGCGGAAACCCGCCCGGGTGCGCCGACGCGCGGGGCACCAGTGAGCCCAGCGGCTCGCCGTGCACGTACTCCATGGCGATGTAGTACTGCCCGTCCACGTCCCCCATCTCGTAGATCTGCGCGATGTTGGGGTGGTTGAGCAGCGCCGCGATGCGCGCCTCGTCCAGGAACATCTGGAGGAACTCGTCGTCCTCCGACAGGTGGGGCAACAGCCGCTTCACCACCAGCAGCTTCTGGAACCCTACGGGCCCCTTCTGCCGGGCCAGATAGACGGCCCCCATGCCGCCGGTGGCCAGCTTGCGCAGCAATTCATAGCGGCCGAACGTTTCCACTCCGGCCGTGACGATAGCCGCGTCAGCGCGGATCTCAAAAGCCCGGGCTTCCGCAAAAAAACGCGAACCGGGCCGGCCCCCCTGTGGGACCGGCCCGGCCGCGCTGCGTCACGAACCCGTCAACCTAGGGCGTGGCGGCGCAGATGCTGCGGTAGCGGATCTCCACGGACTGCCCCGGGGTGGGCACGGAGCCCGCCGCGAAGATGACCGCGTTGCGGACCGGGTCGTAGGTCCACTGATCCGCACCCAGCGTGCGGCCGTTCACGCGCACGCTCATCTCCGCGGTGCCATCCGGCGTCGCGGTGAGGTGGAAGTCCGCCTGCGGCTCACCGGCCTGCTGGATGATGGGGTCCAGGAACCCGCGGTAGTCGCCCTCGCAGATGGAGCCCACGGAGCCGCCCGTGCCCTGGGCCACCGCTGCGAAGCGGTCCGCGCTGGAGCCCGCGGTGGAGCAGGACGTCCCGTTGGGGACGAGCGCGTGCAGGTTGCTGCGCTGGGACATGCCCGTGCCCTTCAGCGTCTGGAGGAACTGGATGTAGCTGTCCGGTCCGAAGCCGGAGTGGTCGTCCTCGTCCGCCAGCACCACCACCGCCATGCGGGCGGCAGCGCGGGTGAAGCCCAGGTTGCCGTCGTTGGGCTGCGGGGTGCGGACGTCGTCGGCCTGCTCGGACAGCGGAGCGGACAGGCCCTGGCGCATCGTCTCCAGGCCCTGCACCAGGTTGTGGCACAGGCCGACCTCCAGGTTGGACTGGATGGTGGCCGCCGCGTTGGCGCTGTTGCCGGACACCACGCGGGCGCGGCTGCCGTCCACCGGGAAGAGCCGGCCGGCCTCACCGCCGTTGGCGCCGCCGCCGCACAGCCCCTGGCGCTGCACCAGGCCCGTGCTGGTGACGCCCACGCGCACGTCCACGTTCAGCTCCTTCGCACGCGCGAGCCACCCGGGGACCGCGTTGCGCAGGCGCTGCTGGTAGGTCTCCATGGTGGTGGTGTTGGAGACCACGAAGAGCACGTCCAGCTGGCTGTCGGTGCCCTGCGTGAAGCGGTCCACCTGGATGCCCTCGTGGTTGGTCTCCGCCAGCATCGGGACGAGGAAGCGGTTCGCCTCCGTGTCCGTCTGGAAGTACAGCGGGCTGTAGTGCTGGCCCAGCACGTTGCGGGCGTAGTCCACCTCCATCTCGAAGCCCTCGCCGGGCTGGAGCGTGATGGGCGCCGTCACCGGCGTGAGCAGGGAGAACTGCTTGGACGTGCCGTTGCCGATGATGGCGTCCGACACGGTGAGCGGCTCGCTGCAGCGGTTGGACAGGAACGTCTTGCGCGGCTTCGCCGGGCAGTCGTAGCGGATGGGCCCGAAGTCCACGAAGGACGGCGTGGCCACCAGGCACGACGGGTTGGACACCGCGTGGATGGGCAGCGTCACCGTGGGGTGGGCCGGGTTGTTGACGGTGAGCATCAGCTCGCCGTTGAACTCGCCGCCCGTGGTGGGCGCGCGGAAGGCGATCATGGAGCTGAAGGCCGTGTCGTAGAGCACCACGCCGCCCGTGATGGGACCGCCCGGCATGGTGAACACGCCGCCGCCGTCATTGGACAGGTGCACGTTCTTGATGGCGCACTCGGCCCGGCCCGGGTTGCGGAAGTAGAAGCCCAGCACCGCGCCGCGGCCCGGCACCACGTTGGCGAACTCCAGCGACGGCTGCGGCAGCAGCTCGTACACGCAGGGGCCGGACGTGCGGGCGCGGCCCGTCAGCGTGATGGCGCGCTCCGGCGTGAACAAGTCGTTGGACTGCACGTAGAGCGTGGCGGTGAAGGTGCCCTCGTTCTTGGGCTCGAAGTAGATCTTCAGCTCCAGCGCGTCGTCGCCCGGGTCGATCTGCAGACCGTTGGACTCCAGCGCGGGCCAGGTGCCGGCCTTCCAGGGGTAGTTCTGCGTGCCGCGCGTGGGCGTGGCCACGTCGAACTGCACCGCGTCGCCATCCGCGCGCACGCCGGTGAAGGTGAGGGGGCCGTTGCTGCCCGCGTTGGTGATGCGGATGACCTGCTCCACCTTGCCGCCCACCGGCAGCTCGCCGAAGTCCAGCGCCACCGGGGCCACGGCCAGCGTGGGACGGCCACCGCGCGCGTCCAGCATCACGCGCGACTCACGCGCCTTGTCGGACGCGTACGCCACGGTGAGGTTGCCCACGTTGGGGCCGGAGAAGCGCGCGGCGAACTCCATGCGCATCTCCACCACCTCGTTCGGCTGCACCGTGGCGCCCTCCGGCTTGGACAGCGGCGAGAAGGCCCGGTCGCTGGTGGCCAGCGCGGAGATGGTCACCGGGCGCCAGGTGACGTTGCGCGCGCGGGTGAAGGACTCGGTGCGCTCGTGCACCGGAATCTCGTCGAAGGGCACGGGCGCCGGGTCGAACACGAAGGCGCTCGCCACGGAGTTGCCCTTCAGGTCCACCACGGACGGGGTGCACGTCTCGCAGGAGACGACCTCCAGCCGCGCGCCCATCTGCCCCAGCGCACGGGGCAGGTACCTCGTCTTCACCACCTGCGTGCTGTTGGGCGGCACGGTGATGGTGTCCGCGGTGAACGGATCCGCGCTCTCGCCCGCGACCTTCAGGGTCAGCGGCAGGTCCACCGGGTTGGTGACGGTGACTTCCAGCGTGCGGTCGCTGTCCACCTCCAGCGTCTCGTAGTCCAGCACCGGCGGGTTGACGCCGATGCGCGTGGGCGTGCCCAGGCCCATGACGGGCAGCTGCTGGAGGGCGCCCACGTTGGCGTCCGTCGTCACTCGCAGCGTCTCCTCCACCGGCCCTTCTCCCAGCGGATGGAAGCGCACCTTGACGACGTGCGACTCGCCCGGCGGCACGCGGCCGCCGCCGTCCTTCAGCTCCACCTGGTAGGACGGGTTGTTGCCCAGCCCCAACGCCTCCAGCGCGGAGAAGGGCACGTAGCCGACGTTGCGGATGCGGACCTCCTTCTCACGCCACTCGCCCACCGGCACCTCGCCGAAGTCGAGCGCGTCCACGTCCAGCACCGCCGTGGCCTTCACCCCGCGCGTCTGGTCCTCTTCGTGACACGCCATCGTCCCTGCCACCAATGACGCCAGCAGGACGATCCGACCCCTCCACCCCATCACCATTGTCCGCTCCCCACCCTTCCCCACCACACGCACACGGATGCCCGGGACACGTGATCCATCTCGGGCTTCCCCTAATCAAGACCCGTGCCGCGCGTAGGGGTTGCTCAGGTGCCCAGGGAAATCAGGGACTTGGCGGACGGTCCAGCGACCAAGTGAGCGCTGGAGGGAAGAGAGGTGCCCTGGAGGGTGAAAGGTTTTTCCTGACCCTTTGCCAAGGAGCACCCCCAACTTTTCAGGTCATGAACCCGACGCTTCGGGCACCGGGACGCCCGCGTTCGCGGCGATGAAGGCCGCGATCGCGGCGGCGATGGCTGCGGGCTGCTCCAGGTGCACGTGGTGGCCGCCTTCGAAGAGGCGAGGCGGACCGGCCAGCGTGCGCAGGGCGGCCAATCGCCCCTCCAGCAGCTCCGGGGCGGGGGACAGGCCTTCCGTGCCGCGCAACAGCTGCACGGGGCAGGTGACGGCGGCCTCCAGCGCCAGCCACTGGGCCTCGTCGTAGCCCTGGCCGAAGCGGCGGCGGTGGCGTGGGTCGAAGGTGAAGGCGAAGTCGCCCTCCGGCGTGCGCCGGGTGCCATGGCGGGCGAAGAGCAGCGCCGCGTCCGGGGAGAGGGTGGGGTTCGCCTGACGCAGGCGCTCCGCGGCGGCCTCCACGGTGGGGTAGCGCTTGCGGTTGGGGGGCCGGCGCGCGTCGTCCAGGAAGCCGCGCAGCCGCTGCACCGCGCCCGTGGGCGGACCACCGGAAGGCCCCAGGCTTTCGATGAGGGTCAGGCTCCTGACGCGCTCCGGGCGCGCGGCGGCGTACGCGAGCGCGACGATGCCGCCCAGCGAGTGCCCCACCAGGTGCGCCGGCGGCAGGGCCAGCCCGTCCAGGGTGGCCTCGATGTCCAGCAGGTGGTCGCTGAAGTGGTACGCGGCGCCGGGGCCGGCGTGGCCGCTCTCGCCCATGCCGCGAAAGTCGAGCAGCACCGTGCGCCAGGCTTCGGGCAGGTGCTCGCAGAGCGGATCAAAGCTGTGGGAATGGTCCAACCACCCGTGAAGCATCAGCACGGCGGGGGCGCCCTGGGGGCCACGCTGCCGCACGTGCAGCGGCAGCCCTTCTGCGTCGACGGTGAGGGATTCGAATGCGGCGGCGGGCACGGGTGTCTCCTCGTGCCTTCACGCCTTACTCCGTCCCCCCGGGTGCTGGCGACCCTACGCGACGGTGCTGGACGACGACGCCGCCGGGCGCGGCGGGCCGCCGGTGTCCGGCTTGCCGAGCACCATGGCCAGCTGCCGGGCCTGGCTCTCCGTGGCGCAGCGGTACTCCTGGGTCTTGCCGTTGGGGCGGTCGATCCGAATCACCCAGACGTCATTCTCCTTGGTCACCACAGGCGCTTGAGACATGCATTCCCTCCGTGTTCAGAAGAGAAAGCATCCTTCGTGCCGACCTCATGGAATGAGCCAAATGCCTGATTTCCGGCCGTCTCCCACGCCCGGCGACCGAGCAGGTGACAAAATTCGTTCAGCGATGCGACAAATTTCGGGCGCCCGGGTCGCACTCCTTGCGTAGTCCCCCAGGGCAACCCTGAGTCGTTGGGATGACAATCATGGGTCGGCGGGGTCCGGCCACTCCCACGCCGAGCGGTAGCCGCCGTCCGTCTGGGTGCCTTCGATGAAGCGCGCGTAGAAGGGGTGGCTGCTGAGGGTGGCGGAGTCGCCCACGACGAACAGGTGCCGGCGGGCGCGGGTGAGGGCCACGTTCATGCGGCGCAGGTCGTTGAGGAAGCCCAGCTGCCCCCCACTGTTGGACCGGGTCATGCTCACCAGGATGGCGTCCTTCTCCCGTCCCTGGAACGCGTCCACGGTGTCCACCTCCACCTCCGGGTGCACGGCCTCCAATGCCTCGCGCAGGTGGCGGGCCTGGGCGCTGTACGGGGCGATGACGGCGACCTCGCGCGGAGCCAGGCCCAGTGCCAGCAACTGGCGCACGCGGGCGATGACGTAGGTGGCCTCGCCCGGGTTGAGGAGGGAGTGCGTGGTGGGCTCCTCCTCTTCGTCGAAGCCCTTGCCCGCGGTGTCCAGGTAGAGCACGGGCGGTGCGTCCACCTCCGCGCCGGCGTTGAGCACCCCGGGCAGCGTGCGGTCCGCCACGGAGGGGTGGGCGCGCAGCTCGCCGCCGTACATCTCCTGGGAGGGGAAGGCCATGATGGCGGCGTTCATCCGGTACTGCTCGCGCAGCATGCGCTTCACCTCGTCGCCGTGGTCCTTGAGCAGGCGCTCGAAGAGGCTCGTGCCCAGGCCCGCCTTGGAGGCCTCCTGTGACAGCACGGTGGGCGGCAGCTGCTGCGGGTCTCCGGCGAGCACCACCTTGGGCGCGCGCAGGAAGCCCAGCAGGGCCAGCGGCTCGGTGGCCTGGGTGGCTTCATCCAGGAGCGCGCGGTCGAACTCCTCGCCCGCGAGCACTCCGGAGCCCAGGCTCGCGAGCGTCACGCACACCACGTCCGCGCGAGCGAGCACGGCCCTCACGGCCTTCTTCTCCAGCTTGCGTGCCTCGTCCATCAGGTCCTTGGCTTCGGCCGTGGACGAGCGGGCGTTGGAGAAGCGCTCGCGGCTGCGGCCCTGGTTGCGCTGGCGCCGCGCGTAGCCGAAGAGGTCGAAGGCCTCATCGAACAGGTCGCGGCTGACGACGCGGTCCGGGTGCTCCTCCACCACGATGTCCAGCGTGTGCTCCTGCAAGCGGGCGGCGACGCGCGCGGGGTGTCCCACGCGGATGGCGCGCAGGCCCTGCTCCAGGCACAGCTCCAACAGGTGGTCCACCGCGGCGTTGCTGGCCGCCGTGCACAACAGGCGCTCGCCGCGCGCGACGGCCTGGGCCGCCACCTCCGCCAGCACGGTGGACTTGCCGGTGCCGGGCGGGCCGTGGATCAGGAAGAAGTCCTCCGCGGCGAGCGCGCGCTTCGCGGCGTCCTGCTGCTCCGGGTTGAGCGGGCGGGTGGGGGTGAAGTCCTTCGTGTTGTCGAAGCGCGGGGGCTCGTTGCCCAGCAGCACCTCGCGCTTGTGTCGCTCCTGGCCCTTGTCCATCGCCTTCACGCGCTGGAGGCCCGCGCGCACGCGCTCGTAGGTGACGTCGTTGGGGACGACGTCCAGGCGCAGGAGTCCTTCGGACAGGTAGGCGGGCGGCTCGCGATCGAAGGCCAGCTGGATGCGCGTGGAGGTAGCGCGCGACACGAGCGCCTTCGCCGGGTCCTTCACCTCCGCGCGGCGGGGCAGCACCGCCACCAGGTCGCCGTTGGACACGCGCGTGGGCAGCTTCCCCCGGTCCGCGCGGGCGAGCGTGAGGAGGATGCGGCCGCCCAGGCCCACCTCCTCCTCGACGGTCTCCAGGTCCAGCACGGACAGGCCCTGCTCTTCACGCTCGCGCAGGGTGAGCCCCTGCGCGAGCGAGGTCATGCGAGCCTTCTCGGCCTCGCGCTCCTGGGCGAGCAGCGAGCCGAGCTTGTCGAAGAACGAAACGTCACGGGCCATGCCCCGGTCATGCCATCCCGGGGCGCCCGCCGTCACGGCCCGTGTGCCGGACTGTCCAGCCTACTGGCAGGAGTACGTGTACGAGGACGGCGTGCTCCAGGTGCCATCCGGGTTGATGGCGCGCACGGTGTAGCCGCTCGCCGGGTAGGTGGTCCCCCAGCAGTCGCGGGCGCGCACGTCGTTGCGCAGGGCGGCGCCCAGGTCCCAGTTGCCCACGCGGCGCTGCTTCTCGTACGCGGCCACGCGGTCCACCGCCTCCACCCAGGTGGAGTCCGCCGCCAGCACGTCGCGGCGCTTCTCCAGGAACTTCTGGAGCCACGCCGTCTCCGTGATGCCGTTGTAGCCAATCACCGGCGCCACCTGGCCGCTGTTGCCCAGGGCCGTGTTGGCCTTGCGGATGAGGTCCTTCATTCCGTCGAAGCCGTGGTTGATGGACGCGTCGTAGAGCGCGGCCTTGGTGAGCGCCTGGGTGAGGCCCCACTTCGCGGCCTCGGTGAGGGTGGGCGTGTAATAGAGCGCGTCGCTCACCTGGTCCTGGCACTGCTTGAAGTCCGCCTGGGTGGCGGCGGTGTTGAAGCTGGCCGCCCAGTCCGAGGTCCAGTTGCCCACCGCGTCCAGTTCCGACGTGGACGCCTGGGATTGGCCGGTGGACAGGAAGCGGTTGTTGATGACGGTGAGCGCGTTCCAGTACTTCGCCAGGCGGTTGCCATTGGCCTCCGTGCGCAGGGCCCGGTAGCACTGCACCACCTGGATGGCGTCGCCCGTGCCGGTGCAGAAGCCCGCGCGCCCGTTGGTGTAGCCGCGCCCGTCGTTGATGTTCTCCGAATAGGCGTAGTCCATCGTGGGCGTGTCGTTCTCCCAGATGCTCGTCAGCCCTTCCGCCACCTTCTTCTGGTTCGCGGTGAGGCCGGAACCGCCAGGGGACGTGCCGCCGCAGCTGTCGGACTGGACCTTCACGTTGGTCGCGGTGAAGGACGTGTTGGAGGTGGAGGAGTAGTTGAACGTGTAGGACGCGTTCACGGCCACCGTCAGCGACGACGTGCGCGTGAAGGTGCACGTGCGGCCCGACTGCGTGTGCGTCCAGCCGGGTTGATCATCGTCACACGTCACGCCCGAGGGCACGTCGAGCGCGATGACCGGGTTGGCGATGGCCACCGTCCCCGTGTTCTTGAAGACGAGCGTGCCCCAGTAGTCCGGCCCGTTGTACGTGTTCGTCGTCACCGAGTGCGTGCACGCGCCCAGCGCCTGCGCTGCCTCGGCCATCGCGGGAGACTCCGCGTCTGTCGCCGGGCCACAGCCGCTGGCCAGCGCCACCGTGAGGCCCATCATCCACGTCCGTGAAGCCGCCATGTGCCTGCCCCCGCTTGGGTATGGGGATGCCCGCGCTCGGCGAGCATCCCGGATAGAGCAGGAATAGCTGTTTTCGCTGTGATTCGCCAGGGGCGCTCAGCCCTGCACGTCCGGCAGCGGCAGCACCCGCCACAGCTGCGGCTTGTCGTACTGCGGCGGAATCATCCCCAGCGGCCAGCCTTCGGCGGTGAGCTCCGCGTACTGGTACCCGCGCCCTCCGAAGGGGATGCGGGTACCGGTGCCGGGCAGTCCCACGCCGATGGCCGCGTGCGCGAGCGCATCCGAATAGAGCATCACCGCGTCCACGCCCACCTGCCTGAGCAGCATCAGCGCCAGCACCGCCTTGGAATCGCAGTCGCCCCGGTCCTGCGCGGGCACCAGTCCCGGCGGGACGATGCCGAAGGGCTCGTCGCCGGGCAGCTCGTAGCGGATGCGGCGCACGAAGCCGAGGATGAGCTCGGTGGCCTGCGCCGCGTCCAGGTCGCGCTCGCGGATGGAGGTGGCGAAGCGTTCGCCCAGCACGCGCACCGGCTCCGCGTTGCTGCGCATCAGCTCCGCGTAGATGCAGCGCATGTCCGTGCCGCAGCCCGGCGGCGCCACGTAGGTGAAGCGCTCCGGGCCCATGGCTCGGTAGCGCAGTCGCACGCTGTAGTCGCGGTGGGCCTGCGCCAACCCGCGCTCCACCGTTTCGCCCAGTCCGTAGGCCAGCTGCTGACGGGCGGGCTCCATTCCTTCCACGCGCCAGTCATAGGACTTCGCGCGCTCCAGCGGCGTGTCCTCCGGCACCAGCACGATGCCCAAATCCCGCATCGCCTCCTGCGGATCCGCCGGAGGAACCTCCGTTCGCGGCTGGGGCGGATCCGGAAGCCGGCCCGCCTTCCGGGTCAGCACGAGCTCCCAGCTGGCGAAGGCCATGAGCGCGCCCATCAGCACCAGCGACAGCAGCGTCTTCCACGAGCGCACGGCCATGGCGGCTTCAGGCGGGCGCGCGCAGCACGCCGGTGGGCAGCTGCGGGAAGGGGATGAGTCCGTTGAGCGCGGCCTGGAGGCCCGGCGCGGTGAGCAGCGCGATGACCAGCAGGAAGGCGCACAAGAGGAGCGCGGCGGCGATGTTGCCCTTGCGCACCTCCGCCAGCTCCTCGATGCCCGGCGTCATCTTGTCGAACAGCCGCACGCCCAGGGCGAGCACCGCCACGCCCACCGCCAGCGACAGCGCCACGTGCACCAGCGCCAGGCCCATCAGCTGGAGCACCGAGACGGCGGACACGGGCGGGTTCTGCACCGCCAGGTCCACCGCGTCGCTGGTGGCCTTCAGTGCGTGTTGCACGAGCAGGCCCAGCGACACGAGGCTCGTCGCGTGCACCAGCCCGGAGGCGACGTTGCCCTGGCGCAGCTCCTCCACGGGGTGGCTGTCCAGCAGGCGGCTCAGGCCACGCATGCTCAAGCCGATGCCGAGCGCGGCCACGAGGCCGCCGAGGACGACCTTCACGAGTCCGACGACGAAGAGGGTGAGGTCCATGGGGCGCCGGGGACTGTAGCGGAAGTCCCCCTCGCCGCCATGGCCCATGGTTCACCCGCGTGGCTTGCCGTCCTTCAGACGGCGGCTGAGCGTCCAGGCGAGGGCGACGAGCGCGACCCAGCCCACCGCCGACTCCGGGCCGCTGCCCACCGAGCAGCCCAGGCCCTGCCGCATGCCGCTCGTCGGGTCGTACTCCACGGTCAGCTGGAAGTCGCAGAGCGACGCGTTGCCGGCCGCGTCGATGGCGGTGACCTGCACCGAGTGCAGGCCCGGCGCGAGCGGCGTGCCCACGACGGGGCTGTAGAGGAGCTCCGCTTCGGAGACGGTGTCCGAGGCGGTGGCGGCCGGGTACTCCGCGCGGGTACCGGACATCACCGAGGTGGTCAGCGTCTGGTCCTCCGGGCAGGTGAGCACGGGCGGGCGCGAGTCGCGCACCCGGACCTGGATTTCGCACGTGCTGCTGTTGCCCGCGTCGTCCGTGCTGATGACCTCCACGCGGGTGAGGCCCAGCGGGAACAGGTCGCCGGACGCGTGCGTGCTGGTGACGGTGACCTTGCTGGAGAGGCTGTCGCCAGGCGTGAGGTCCGGCCAGAACGCGTGCGCGCCCTCGGGGCCTTCCGCCTCCACGCGGACCTCGTTCACCTTGCAGGCCCGGCCGGGCGCCTGGTTGTCGCGCACGGTGATGGGGAAGGAGCAGGTGCTCTCGTTGCCGGACGCGTCCCTCGCCGTCACGTTCGCCTGGGTGGTGCCCAGGGGCAGCACGCTGCCGTTCGTCGGGCTGAAGGTCGTGACGACGTCCCGGCTCGTCTCATCCCCGATGCCCAGGTTCGGATAGTAGAAGGTCGTGCCCCGGGGCGACTGCGCGTTCAGGATGAGCGCCGTCGGGCAGTTGTGGATGGCCGGCGCCGTCAGGTCCCGCGAAGTCAGCACCGTGGTGCAGTACGTGAGGCGGCCCTGCGCATCCCCGGCCTGGTAGGTGATGGCGATGGGCAGGTTGAGCGGAAGCAGGTGGCCGTCAATGAAGGTGGTACGGATCCACGCCTGCTCCGGTCCGGTCCGCAGCTCGGGCCGGTAATAGAGCAGGTCCGTGCCCTCCGGACGGTTGGAGGGCATGTCCTGGGCGGCCGGGCACAGGAAGGTCGGCGCCGCTTCATCCCGCTCCATGCGCCACAGCGCATGGGGCGTCCACGGGTCTCCGGCCGTCGTCAGCAGCGCGCCCTGGAACGGCACCAGCCCCGTGGGCAGAGCGAACTCCTTGCCCGAAGGCAGCCGCGTCAGCCGGGACGTGCCCGCGTCGGTGCCGTCCGTGCGCCACAGCTCGCTCGCCCCCGTTTCCGTCGTCACGATGACGGCGAGCCCTTCCTCCCACGGCGCGACGCCGCGCACGGACTCATGCCCGTACGCGGTAGGGTGCGGCAGGCGCCGTGTGCCCGCGGCTGTTCCGTCCGTCACCCACAGCGAGTCCCCAAGCGTGGCTCCCCGGGACACGAAGTAGAGGCGGTTGCCCGCCGTGACGAAGAACTGGCCAGAATAACCGTGGAGCATCGCGTTGGGCAGCTGCGCCAGCTGCTGCGTCCCCGCGTCGGTGCCGTCCGTGCGCCACAGCTGGGAGGCCTCCTCCGAGCTGCGCACGAGGAAGACGAGCGCGTCGCCCAGGGCGGCGAGCACGGTGGGCATGCGGCCCGTGGCGGCGGTATTGAAGCCCTTGACGAGCACGGTGCCGGCCTCCGTGCCGTCGGACTTCCAGACCGCGCGGCCATGCTGGCCGTCATCCGCGGTGAAGTAGAGCGTGTCGCCCACCGCGGTGAGGTTCTCGGGATACGCGTCGCCGACGCCGGCCTTGATGTCGCGCACGAGCGTTGTGCCCGCTTCGGTGCCATCCGTGCGCCACAGCTCGACGCCCAGCTCGTTCTCCGCGGCGAAGAAGACCGTGTCCCCCACGCGCGCGAAGCCCCCGGCGTTCGCTCGGGCGAAGCCCGGGTAGATGTCCTTGATGGGCACGGTGCCCTCGGCCGTGCCGTCCGACCTCCAGAGGTCGGCTTGCGTGTCCGCCGGAGCGAAGAGCACGGAGTCCCCGAAGACGAAGACGGGCGTCTGGGAGGCGATGCCATGGATCGGGCCGGGGTTGATCTCGCGCGTGACGTAGGTGCCCTCGCGCGTGCCGTCGCTCGTCCACAGCTCGCGTCCGGTCTCCTCCGACGTCGCGATGAAGAACAGGCGGTGCGGCGTGGCGCGCAGCGAGCCCGGGTCGATGCGCGCACCCGCGGGCAGCAGCTCCTCCTGTACGGAGCGGGTGCCCGCGGACGTCCCGTCCGTCACCCACAGCTCCCGGACGTCGGATCCGGAGCCGGCGTTGCCCGGGGTGGCGAGGAAATAGAGGCGCCCGTTCAGCTCGACGGTGGGCCGCGTGTCAGGCCCCCGGGCGTCCAGCTCCAGGCGGGGCTCGGAGAGGACGTCCGCCACCCGGCGCACCGTCATCGGATCCATCTGGACGGAGGAGCTCTGCGCGAACGCCGGGGCCGTGCCCACCGCCACCGCCAACGCCGAAAGCCACGCACGACCGCTGACCATCCCCATGCCCGCCTCCACGCCCGCCTGCCCGCCAACTGTCCTGCTGAGGGCGCACCGTCATCACGCCCCCGCCGGGCTACAACCCACGCCCTGTCCGACTGTCCGACAGCTTGCGCACCGCCGGTGTCACACCTGTTTCATGTGTTCACCACCGACCGCCGCCCTCGCGAACCCACATGAGTGCTGCCGGCTTCTGTCGCACGCCTCCGGCCCCCACTCCAGTGCGGATGACGCAGGGTGTCGTATGTCTTGTGGGGGGCTGGTGTGCCAGGGGGCCATCCTCGTGGAGGTTCTGCCGCCGGAGGCGGGAGGGCAGGACACGGTGGCGCCCATGATGGCGGCGGAGTTCGAGGCGCGAAGCCGCCTGCGCCGTCCGCCGGAGATGCCGGTGCGGGTGGTGGACGTGTTGCACCGCACGGTCTACCGCTACGCGAAGCCGGTGGAGCGCAGCTCGCACCTGTTGCGGCTGACGCCCATGCATGACCGGCTCCAGTCGCTGCTGTCGCATGACGTGACGCTGTCGGTGGGGGTGACGCGGTCGGAGTACGAAGACGTCTTCGGCATCCGTGTGCGCCGGGCGGTGGTGGACACGCCCTACACGGAGCTGGTGATGGAGGCCCGCTCGCGTGTGGAGCTGCGGGACACGGATCCGCTGGGGTACCGGCTGCTGCACATGCGCTCGGTGTTGTCGCTGGTGTGGATGCCGTGGCAGGCGAACATGCTCCAGCCGTACCTCTTGCCGCCGGAGTTGCCGGACACGCAGGTGGAGGAGTTGCTGGAGTACGCGATGATCTTCGCGCGCCGCAACGACTTCGACCTCTTGGACACGCTGCTGGACATCAACTACTCCATCTTCAAGGAGTACCCGTACGCGCAGGGCACCACGACGCTGAACACCACGGCCTTCAGCGTGTATTCGGCGCGCAAGGGCGTGTGTCAGGACTTCGCCAACGTGTTCATCTGCCTGGCGCGCCTCTTGGGAGTGCCTGCGCGCTACGTGTGCGGGTACCTCTACACGGGGCCCAAGCACGCGAACGCGGTGATGGCGGAAGCCACTCACGCGTGGGTGCAGGTCTACCTGCCGGAGGTGGGGTGGAAGGGCTTCGACCCCACGAACGGAATCCTCACGCAGACGCACCACGTGCGAGTGGCGGTGGGGCGCCAGTACTCGGATGCGACGCCCACGACAGGCACCCTCTACCTGGGCGGTGGTGGGGAGCAGCTGGAGGTGCTGGTCCGCTGCGAACCGGTGTCTCCCGAGGGACAGTGAGCCGGTTGTCCCAATTCAAGACCTGCTTTGATGGGTTCACTTGGGGTATGGCTGGAACGGGGTGAACATGGTCTGCTGCTCCTCTCTCGAACCCGTACGAGGAGTGATGTCCATGAAGTGCATCCTGTCATTGATGATTGCCACGTTGGCCCTGGCCTGCTCTGGCCCGGACATGAGCGACGCAGGTGAGGAGGGGAGCGAATCCATCGCGACCCAGGAGAACGCCGTCACCTATTCCCTCTGCGGTTCCCATACGCTCAATTGCCCGGTCGGCTACACCCGTGTCGGTCAACTCTGTTCGTCGCACTGCTCGGCGCTGGGCTACTCGTGTTCGCCCTTGGGCTACAACGAAACCCTCTGCTTCAAGCCGGATCCCATCGTCGGAACCATCAGCGCGACGCCCACGAATGTGCGCATCAACCTGGATGTGACGCAGACGGGGACGACGAACATCTGCTTCGACGTCAGCGGCATCACCGAGGGAGAGGTCTGGCTGAGCGTGAACAACCAGTCCGAAGTGCTCTTCGCCCGTGGCGACAACTTCTGCCAGGCCGCGCCCTGGATCACGGCGGGCAACACCTTCGCGTTCAAGCTCTACTCAGGCAGGGCGCACACCACGCTACTCGCCACCGCGACCGTGACGGGTGAGGGCTACCGCGGCGGCACCAATCCGCCCCCGCAGTGTGGCCCCTGCCAGTCGGGCTACTCCTGCTTCTGCGGCGACCGCGTGTGCCGCCGCGAAGGCACGCTCTGTCCGTGACGTGAGCCACGAAGCCGGGGGAGGGCACTGTCCCCCGGTTTCATGCCGGAGAGGATTCCCCATTGGGCGCGGTAGGGTGCGCGCTCATGACAGCAAAGGGAAACGCTTCCACTCGGCGTTCAGCGATCCTCCTGCTCGGGACGTTGCTTCTTTCAGCCTGCGCAGAAGGTCCAACGCCCACGACCCCTGTCGCGGTTCGGAAGTGGGTAGGGCCTCTGGTGGCCGTGCCTGGCGGCGGGCAGTTCCGCACCATCGTCTACTATGGCCCGTGGCAGTGCAGCTCGCAGCTCATGGCCTACTGCCGTGAGAAGTGCGGAGGGAGTGGATACGCTCTCCAGGGCTGCATGTGGCTCGCGGACGTGAAGATGGACTTTGAAGGCACGGTCGTTCGAGCTGGGAGCCGGTTCGGTATGACGAACTGCTGCTGCAACTACGGGACGCTCAGCCCCGTCCAGAACAAGGCCGCCCGCGACAAATGGGACGACAGCCGTCCAGAGTTCCGGGAGCAGTGGGCGAAGCGCTTTGGCGCATGGCCCTCGGAGAACGGAAACCCCTACGAGGGGCATCACATCCGGGACCTCTGGCATGGCGGCAATCCCACGGACTGGGACAACATCCTGCCGTTTCCCAAGGACATCCATCAGACGCTCTTCAAGCTCTACAACCAGTGTTACGCGAACTCGCCTCCATGGACGAGCGTCGGCACGGACTATCCCTATGGAGAATAGGCACAAGGCGATGAACGAGCTGCTCGATGAGATATCGCGCCTCCACGTGCCCAACCCGCCTGCAACGCCGGAGCAACTGGATGCGTTCGAGCATCGCGTGGGCTGGCGCCTGGACCCGGACCTGCGCGCTTTCTACCTGCATTGTGACGGGGCCCGGTTGTTCGCGCAGCGGGAGCCCACGTTCGGCTTCGTCGATCCCGCCTTCACGTTCTTGCCGCTGTCACGGATTGCCCGCGCGCGAGTGGTCATGCGCGATGAGGATACGGATCAGGCCGGGCCGCCGTCCTGGTATGCCGTCTGCGAGGTACGGGACAGCAACTACATCCTTCTCGATGTGAGCCACCAGGAAGGGGGGCGCTACCTCATTCGTGATGGCTACAACGAAGCGTTTCCTGACCCGGAGTATTGCGCGCAGGTTGCCAGTTCGTTTCAGGAGTTCCTCGCGGGGGCGCTGCGGTCCCAGGGGCGTTGGTTCTGGCTTCGGACCGAAGAATGACTATGGCTGCACGGCGGAGTTCAACGTCCGCATTCGCCACACCGTGAACGTGTGCAGCCGCCGGCCCCTGAAGACCCCCGTGAGCTTCACCGGGCCCTCCACGGAACCAAAGCGTTGCACCAGTTCCTCCGGTGGCTCCGCGCTGTTCTCCGAACACCACAGCACGTCCTGCCCGGGCTTCAATTCCAGCTCGGGCCAGAGGTCATACTGGCTCTTGCGCCGTGACGGGCCCACCGTGTCCGTCTCCACGCCCGCCGTGTACGCGACCTGCGAAGCCAACTGGTACGTGGGCGCGTAGACCGCCGTGGGACCCGGCGCCATGCCCGGGAACAACTGCTCCGGCGCCCTCAGCCGCTCCAGCACACCCCAGCCGTGCGTCCGCGCCAGCACCACGTCCCGCTCGAACGTCAGCACCGGGAACAGCAGGTGCGACGTCACCGCCAGCACCACGGCCATCCCGCTCCACGCTGCCGCCCGCTGCCACACGGGCCGCATCCCCGCGACCCCAATACACGCCGCCACGTATGCCGCCGCAGGCCAGTTCGCCTCGCCCCTTGTCCTCGCCGCCGCGTAGCCGAAGAACAGCAGCGGAATCACCGCCGCCATGCGCAGCAGGAACTGCTCCCTGGGCCCTCGCACCGCGTACACCAGCGCCAGCGGGAACAGCACCGGCCCGCCCATGGCGAACTGTCCCGCCACGTACTCGCCGAACGTCGCCCACCCTC
>NZ_RAWR01000132.1:0-29751 GCF_003986945.1 Corallococcus sp. AB018
AAGCTTGCCGGTGGGCGGGGGGGTCCGCATCCCTCAAGAGACAAGGAGGCGTGAAGATGGCGGACAAGAGGCTCTGGATCCTGGTGGCCAACGCGAGTCGCGCCCGGCTCTTCGCCACGGATGCGAAGGCGGAGAAGTGGGACCTCATCGAGCAGTTCCAGCATGACGAGAGCCGCACCAAGCCCGTCGAGCTGTTCAACCAGGCGGACAACCCCAACGCGGGCACGCTGCACGGCCCGGTGCCGGAGAACGACCCGAACGGCCGCAGGGAGCTGGAGCACGAGCGCTTCGCCCGGGAGCTGTCCGGGCGCCTGGACAAGGGGGTGGACTCGCACGCGTTCGACCAGGTGGTCATCGCGGCGCCTCCGGCCTTCCTGGGCATGCTCCGGGGGCTGCTCAGCACGCGCGTGAGGCAGCGGGTGCGGCTGGACCTGGACGCGGACTACTCCAGCCTGCCCGCGAGGGACCTGCCTGACCGGGTGCCGGTGCTGTAGGCGGCCAGCCGGACAGGGGGTTCGGGGCCCGGGTTCTGGTATAGGAATCCGGGTCCTCTCCTTCGCGCCGGCGTGCCATGCCTTCTTTCATCCTGCCGTCCCTGACGCTGCGTGGGCGGCTGCTGCTGTACATGACCCTGGTGTCGTGCGTGCCGCTCCTGGCGCTGACCGGCATGCAGGACAAGCTGATGCGCCAGCAGACGGAGGCGCAGATAGACACCTCCCTGCGCATGGAGGCGGAAGGGTTCAAGGACCTGCTGGAGTCCACCCTGGCGGAGCGCGAGGCGAGCGCCCACAGCTGGGCGGAGGATCCGGTCCTGCGCCAGGCGCTGCGCACGAAGGACCCCACCGCGAGCGACGCGATGCTGTCGCTCCTGCAGCGGCGCTACCTCACCCTCAACGGCATCGTGCTCTTCAGCGACGACGGCGCGGCGGTCTCCGCCAGCACGCCCGCGCTGCGCGAGGCCTACGCCGGGAGCGCGGAAGCGGTGCGCAAGGCGCCGTGGTTCCAGAAGGCGCAGGCCGGCACCACCACCGCCGAGGGCGTGGAAGCCGAAGACCCCATCTACAGCGTGCACGTGCTGCCGCTGGCGGTGCCGGTGATGGACGAGCGAGGTCAGCGGCTGGGCGTGCTGCTCGCCGCGTTCGACTGGGGACAGGTGGGAGAACTGGTGAAGCCCGCGCTCAACCGCGCCCAGCACCGCGGCCACGCCACCTTTTCGCTGGAGGTCCGGGGCGCGGACGGCCGGACGCTGTTCGACACGCGCCAGGGAGAGCACGACGACTCGGGCCGCGTGGGGGTGGTCGCGGTGAACGGCTCGGAGGTGCGCGACGTGGGGGACGGGTGGAGGTTCATCGCCCAGGTGGACCCCGCGGAGGCCTACGCGCCCCTCAACGGGATGCGCCGGCTGGTGCTGGGGCTGGCCGCCCTCTTCGTGGCGTCGGTGGGCCTGGGCTCGTGGGTGCTGGCGCGCGGCATCACCCGGCCGCTGCGCGCGCTCGGTGAGGTGGTCCGCCGCGTGGTGAAGGAGGGCGACCTCACGCAGGAGATGGAGGTGACGGCGGGGCGGGACGAGGTGGGCGAGCTCACGCAGGCCTTCGCGCAGATGATGAAGAACCTGCGCGAGACGGCGACCAGCCTCCAGGAGGGCACGCACGTCCTCAGCGAGACCGTGGCGGAGCTGAACCTCGCCTCCGAGGTCCAGGAGCGCAACGTGGCCCGCCAGGCCGCCGCGCTCCAGGAGACGCAGGTGACGGCGCAGGAAATCAAGCAGACGTCGCTCCTGGCCGCGGAGAAGGCGGAGACGGTGCTGGGCGTGGCGTCGCGCGCGGAGGAGGTGGGCCGCGCGGGCGAGGTCGCCATCCGCGACAGCCTGGGTGGCTTCCAGGGGCTGCACGAGCAGTCAGGTGAGATGGCCATGCGCATCGTGCAGCTCAACGAGCGCACGCAGCAGATTGGCGGCATCACCCAGACGGTGAAGGACCTGGCGGACCAGTCCAACATGCTCGCGCTCAACGCGGCCATCGAGGCGGTGCGCTCCGGCGAGCACGGCAAGGGCTTCAGCGTGGTGGCGCGCGAAATCCGCAACCTGGCGGACCAGTCCATCCAGGCCACGGAGAAGGTGCGCGACATCCTGGGGGACCTGGGCCACGCCATCATCTCCACGGCGAAGATGACGGAGCAGAGCCACTCCAGCGTCGCGGAAGGGCTGGAGCAGGTGCGCACCAGCGGCGAGCACCTGAAGGAGCTGGCCACCATCGTCCAGGACAACGCCGCGGCGGCGCGGCAGATCGCCGGAGCGGTGAACCAGCAGAACGCGGGCATCGCGCAGATTTTCAGCGCGGTCACGGACCTGTCCTCCATGATGACGGAGACGCAGACCAGCCTGAGGTCCACCACCGGCGCGGCGAAGCGGCTGCAGGAAGTCGCCAGCCAGATGGAAGGCGTCGCGCGCGCCTACCGCATCTGAAACAGGAGTCACCGTGTCCGCCGTGAAGGCCGTGTTGCTGGACCTGGGCAACGTGCTGGTGTTCCACGACAACTCGCTGCTCTTCGCGAGGCTCGCGGCGCGGGCGGGGTTGGAGCCGCAGGAGGCCGCGAGGCGGCTCACCGGCGCGGGCTGGACGGCGGCGAACCGGGGCCTGCTGGACGCGGAGGGCATCCGCCAGGACGTCTGCGGCGCGCTGGGCGTGGACCTGCCCATGGAGGAGTTCGCGCCCCTGTGGAGCAGCCACTTCAAGGTGCACGACGCGGTGCTGCCGCGAGTGGAGGGGCTGGCGGGCCGCGTGAAGTTGGTGCTGGTGTCCAACACCAACGCGCTGCACGTGGCCTACCTGAAGCCGCTCTTGCCCGTGCTCCAGCGCTTCGACGCGCTGGTGATGAGCTGCGAGGTCGGGCACGTGAAGCCGGAGCCGGCCATCTACCAGCTCGCGCTCCAGAAGGCGGGCTGCGCGCCGCAAGAGGCCGCCTTCTTCGACGACCTGCCGGAGTTCGTGGACGCGGCCCGCGCGCTGGGACTGCGCGGGTACGTCTTCACGGATGCCCCTGCGTTCGACGCGCAGCTGAAGTCGCTGGGGCTGTGAGCTACCGGTAGCGCGCGAGCGGCGGCTCGCCGTGGGCGGCCTCCGTCCACTTGAGCATCGCGGGCAGGCCCAGCACCGCGTCGCGGTACGCGGCGGTCTCCGGGCGGAACGGGATGCCGTAGGTGACGAAGCGGGTGATGACGGGCGCGAAGAACGCGTCCGCGATGGAGAAGGCGCCGAAGAGGAAGGGCCCGCCCTTGCCATAGCGCTCGCGGCAGCCCGCCCACAGCGCCTGGACGCGCGCGATGTCCGCGTGCACGCCCGGCGCGTCCACCCCCGGCACCGTCTTGCGAGCGGTGAGGTCCATGGGGAGGTTCGTGCGCAGCGCCTGGAAGCCCGAGTGCATCTCCGACGTCACCGACCGCGCCATCGCGCGCATCGCGCTGTCCGCGGGCCACAGCTTCGCTTCCGGGAAGGCCTCCGCCAGGTACTCGCAGATGGACAGTGAATCCCACACCACCGTGTCGCCGTGCTTGAGCACCGGCACCCGGCCGCTGGGCGAATGCAGCGCGATGAGTGCCGCCGTCTCCGGCGTGTCCAGCGGCACCAGCACCTCCCGGAACGGCTGGCCGGTGTGGGCCAGGGCCAGGTAGGGGCGCAGCGACCACGAGGAGTAGTTCTTGGAACCAACAACCAGGGTGAGCTCGGACATGGCGCGGCACCATACCGCCGCGCGTCCGGCAGTCAGCTTCAACCGTCCGCGCGCGCGCGCTTACGGCCCAGCAGTGAACGCACGCGCGACATGAGCGCCCGCTCGCCGCGGCCCTCCACCGGCGAGTCGATGCGGAACACCGCCACCGGCAGCCGGATGTTCTTCAATTCGTTGCGGCCCAGCTTCACCGGAGGCGCCTTCAGCCGTCCCTCCAGCTGCGCGGCCACCGTCTCACTGACGTAGACGGTGCCCGGACGCGCCAGGGACTCGATGCGGGCCGCCAGGTTGACGCCCTCGCCGAAGATGTCGCCGTCGCGGTGCACCACCATGCCCAGGTGCGCGCCCGCGCGGACGGACATCCGACGCTCGGTGGGGACGGCGCGGTTGCGAGCATCCACGGCGTCGCGCCACTCCAGCGCGAAGGCCACCGCGGGCGGGCCCGACTCGAACTCCAGGAGGAAGCCGCCCTCCTCCATCCGCTTCACCTCGCGGCCACCGTGCCGCGCGAGCAGCCCGCGCACCAGTTGGCCCTGCTCTTCATGCAGCGCTTGTTGTAGCGACTCATCCCGCCAGCGTTGACCTGCAGGGGCCTCCATGTCCGTGAACATGATGGCCGACATCGTCCGGGGCTCCGGGGCCTCCACCACCATCGTGCATCCTCCCTCCCCCCGGCGTGAGACAACCGAGATGCTACCGCACGTCGGGCGCCGACTCCCAACCACCCCGGGAAGGCGCCCGGACGGAGACGTTCCGGGGAACGCAACCGTGCGAAGACAGAGGCGGATTCAAGTCCGCATCCCCAAGGTAGCGACTTCCTGACGCGACGCACCAATCACCCGGGAGGTTCTGGACCAGGGTTGTCCTGCACCCGACGCGTCGCGGTGGGAGACGTCCAGTGCGAGTCAGGTGACGGGGGCGCGCAACGTCCGCGCCGGTCACGGAGGGCCCGCGGGCCATGATCCACTCAGACGAGAAGGTCCGGCAGATGGCGCGCTCGCTGTTGCCGTCGAAGAACCGGGAGGCCGCGCGCACCGCGCGCAAGCACATCCACCGCGCGGCCCGCAAGGAGGCCCGTCAGGAGCTGGCGGTGTGGATGAAGTCCGGGGACATGGAGCACGACCTGCCGCCCTTCGCGCCGTGGGAGCGCAAGGAGATCAGCGGGGAAGTGCGGTGGCGGCGCGGCGGCGACAAGGTGATGCCGTTCATCCGCTGGGCCACCGCTCGCACGCGTGAACTGCGCAGGGAGGATCGCCTGAGCCACGTGCGGAGCCTGCTGCCCCCGGGCGTCATCGGCGAGCACGCGCTCGGCCACGTGGAGCACACGACCGCGTTCCGAGACCCTACCGAAGTCGAGTGGCGCGTTCTCCAATGGTCGCGCTCCGGACGCAAGGTGCACCGGATGGAGCGGGGGGAGATGGCCCAACTGCTGCGCGCGCTCCTCGCGGCGCCGGATGGCCACGCCACCTTCAACCGCTTCCTGCGCGAGCGACACACGTGGACACGGACCGTGAACGCCCAGGTCCCCGAGAACCGCAAGCTCGCGACGCTGCTGAAGCACCGCCCGCTGCTTGGCGTGCATGACGTGCTCCCCTTCCTGGACACGCTGGAACCCGCTGCGTGGGATCCGTACTTCAGGTGGGGCACCCTGACACCGCCGTTGCACTGGGCGCGCCTGTTCCTCCAGCGCTTCAAGGAACACCGCGGCTGCATCCCCTCCGTGCTGGCCGCGCTGGAAGCCGAAGGACTGATGGAGCGTGCCGTCCCACCAGCACATCCACGAGAGTCCCCCGCGCGATGATCCACTCGGACGAGAAGGTCCGGCAGATGGCGCGCTCGCTGCTGCCGTCCACGGCCCGGCGACAGGCGCGCAAGGAGCGGACGGTCACGAACCGCGCCGCCCGCCGCGAAGCCCGGCTGGCAATCGTGGCGTGGCTCCGCACCGGCGACCTGGACGCGGACGAGCCCGCGGAGGTCCCCTGGCGCAAGCACGAGATCGAGTTGATGGTGCTGGACCGGCGGAGGGCGGACAAGGTGAACCCCTTCGTCCGCTGGGCCGCCGCCCGCGTGCGCCGCATGCTCCATGATGCCCGCGAGGGCTACGTGCGCGGCATCCTGCCCAAGGGCGTCATCGGTAGGCACGCGTGGTCCCACCTGGAGCACACGCCCGCGTTCGAAGACCCCGTGAAGCGCGAAGCACGCGCGCATCACTGGAAGCACCGGGAGCAGTTGGCCCGCAAGCGGGAACGCGATGAGGTGGCCTCGCTGCTGCGTGAGATCCTCGCCGCACCGGACGGCCACGCCACCTTCAACCAGTACCTGCGCGAGCACGCCACCTGGCGGCGCTCACCGTCCCCCAAGAAGGGATGGATTCCACGCACGCCCCCACTGCCTCACCGTCCGCTGCGCGGCTTGCACGACGTGAATGCCTTCGTGGACTCCCTCAAGCTTGATGGCCGGAGCGCGTACTGCTTCTCCGCGGAGACGATGGACGCGCCGGTGCGCTGGGTGCGCATCTTCCTGGAACGGTCCAAGGCGAACCTGGGAGACATCCCGGCCACGCTGGCCGCGCTGCGGGCGGAGGGATGGATGTCCCCCCGCCCCCTCGGGCAGCCCTGCTTCAGCGAGCCGGAGCCGCGGACGCCGCCTGCGCGCCCTTCAGCTCATTGACGACGCGGGTGGCACCGTAGACGTGCTCCAGCGCGGCCATGATGCCGTCGCCGTGCACCGCCACCGCGCGGTTCGTCTCCGGCACGTAGAGGTAGCGGCCTCCCAGCGACGGGAGGTTGCCGTCGAAGATGAGCCCCACCACCTGCCCGTCCCGGTTCACCACCGGAGAGCCGGAGTTGCCGCCGATGATGTCGTGGGTCGTCGCCATGTCCAGCGGCGTCGCGTCCGGCACCTTCCCCTTCGCCTTCACCCACGGCGCCGGCAGCTTGAAGGGCTCCTTGCCCGTGTCGCGCCCGTAAGCACCCCCGAACGTGGTCAGCGCCGGCACGGCCTTGCCGTTGTCCTCCCAGCCCTTCACCTGCCCGTAGTTGAGCCGCAGCGTGAACGTCGCGTCCGGAGCGCCCGCCGTGCCGTTCACCAGCAGGTACGCCTTCGCCAGCCGCTCGCCGTTGCGCTTGAGCACCGCCTCCACCGTGTCCTCGTAGCGCTTGCGCGACGCGCGCGTCTCCGCGTCCACCTTGCGCGCCAGGACGATCATCGGATCCTTCGACGCGTCCACCGCCGCCTTGCCGCCCTCCAGCAGCGCCTTGCGCACCTTCACGTCGCCCAGCTTGGAGCCCTTCACCAGCGCCTTCGCCAGGTCCGCCGGGGCCTCCTTCTCCAGCACCAGGCGCACGAACGGATCATCCGCGCCCAGCGTCTCGCGCAGCTTGTTGAAGCCGAACGTCAGCGTCAGCGTCTCCAGCTCCGCCGGGATGGGTGCCTCCCGCAGCAGCCGCTGCTTCAGCGCCGGCAGCTGGCCGTCGGTGTACTCGCGCAGGCGCTCCGCGTTGGCCTTGGGCAGCTCATCCGCCGCGCGCACCAGCGCCTGGGCGTAGGAGAACAGGTCGGAGCGGAACGCATCCCCCGCGCCCTTCATGCGGTGGTCGTTCGTCATCCGGCGCCACGCGTCCAGCGCCTGCGCCGTCTCGTCCCACATGCCCTGCGTCAGCGCCTTGGCCTGGGGGTTCGCGTCGATGCGCTTGCGCAGCTCCGCCTCCTCCTGCCGCTTGCGCGCGAGGACCGCGGGGTCCGCCAGCGTCTCCTGCCGGCCCTTCAGCGCCTTCAGTCCGTTCTCCACGCCGCGCAGGCTGGAGCGCGCCACGCGGAAGCGCTCCGGCGACGCGCTGGTGAACTCGCGCAGCGCGCCCCGCATCTCCGACAGCTGGAGCAGCGTCTGGGGCAGCGCCACGTCGCGCTGGAACTCCAGCTCCGCCACCGTGCTCTTGCGCTCCGTGCCGCCCGGGTGGCCGGAGACGAAGACGAGGTCCCCCTCCTTCGCGCCCTCCTTGGCCCACGGCAGGTAGTCCGGGCTCTTGGCCGGCGCGTCGTCCTGCCACACGCGCACGAAGGACACGTCGTAGCCGTAGCGAGGGAAGTTGAAGTTGTCCGCGTCCCCGCCGAACGCCGCCATGGAGAACTCCGGCGCGAAAACGAGCCGCACGTCCTGGAAGCGGCGGTACTTGTAGAGCTGGTACTTGCCGCCGTTGTAGAGCGTGACCACGTCACACCGCACGTCCGCGCCGGTGGTGCACGCGGCCTCCACCGCGGCCATCTCCTTCTTGAGCGCGGTGTTGAAGGCGGCGCCGGTCAGGCTCTTCGTCGCCGCGTTCATCCGCTCGGTGACGTCCGTCATCTCCACCAGCTGGTTGGCTTCGACCTTGGGACAGCGCCGCTCCTCCTTCGCCGTCTTCGCCTGGAAGCCCTTCGCCAGCAGGTCGTCCTTCGCGGTCGTCAGCTCTTCGATACAGCTGCGCACGCAGTGGTGGTTCGTCATCACCAGGCCGTCCGGCGACACGAAGCTGGCGGAGCAACCACCCGCGAGCCGCACGGAGCCCAGGCGCACCTTGTCCAGCCACGCCTGGGTCGGCTCGAAGCCGTAGGCCTTCTTCACCTGCGCGGCGGGAAAGGCATCGTAGGTCCACATGCCCTCTTCCGCCGCGGCGGGGAGGGACGACAGCAGGCCAAGCGCGAGCAGTCTGCGGTACACGGGGAGTCTTCCTTCGTGGGTAGGGGAAACGGGCGACCGTTTTGTCAATGCGTCCAGGCGCGCGTCAACCCCGTGGGACGCCGGGTATTCCAAGCCCATCCGGGGAGCGTGGGGTATGCTGGGCGACCCATGTCCGTGAAGCACCACGTCTACCTCGTCCCTGGTTTCTTCGGCTTCACCAACCTGGGCGAGCTCCTCTACTTCGGCCACGCGTACGAGTTCCTGAAACAGGACCTCGCCCGCCGGGGAATCGACGCGGAGGTGGTGACGATCGTCTCGCACCCCACTGCCTCCATCCGCCAGCGCACCGCGGACCTGCTCAAGGCCGTGAGCGAGACAGCCTCCGGGGACGACGGCCCCATCCACCTGGTGGGCCACTCCACCGGCGGACTGGACGCCCGGCTGTTCGTCTCCCCTGGCGCGCAGGTGTCGGACGCGCTGGAGCTGGAGCCCTTCGCACGCCGCGTGCGCTCCGTGGTGACGCTGTCCGCGCCCCACGCGGGCACGCCCCTGGCCACGTTCTTCCTGGGCCTCTTCGGCCAGCAGCTCCTGAAGCTGTTGTCGCTGTTCACCATGTACGTGCTGCGCTTTGGCCGGCTGCCCCTGAGCGTGGTGTTCCGCTTCGGGCACCTGATGGCGCGGGCGGATGATCAGCTGGGGTGGAAGGCCACGCTGCTGGACCAGCTCTTCGACCAGCTGTTGGGCGACTTCTCCAGCGAGCGGCGCGACGCGGTGACGAAGTTCCTGTGGGACGTGGGCCGTGACACGTCGCTCATCCCCCAGCTCACGCCGGAGGGCATCGACCTGTTCAACGGCGGCACGCATGACCGGCCCGGCGTGCGCTACGGCTCCGTGGTGACGCAGGCCCGGCCGCCGTCCCTGCGCACGCGGCTGGCCGCGGGCCTGGACCCGTACGCGCAGCTCACGCACACCATCTACGCGTTCGTGTACGGCAAGACGCAGAAGATGCCGCTCACGCAGCTGCCCCTGCACACGCCCGCGCAGACAGCGGCGCTGGTGCAAGCCTACGGCGCCATGCCCGGCCCCACCGCGTGTGACGGCATCGTGCCCACGCGCTCACAGGTGTACGGCCGCGTGCTGGCGGCGGTGCGCGCGGACCACCTGGATGCCATTGGCCACTTCGACCAGCCGGCGCACCAGCCCCCGCACGTGGACTGGCTCATCTCCGGCTCCGGCTTCCGCCGCCCCCAGTTCGAGGCGATGTGGAAGACCATTGGCGACTTCCTCATGGAAGAGGAAGCGCCGCGCTAGCTTCTTCGCCTCGCTTCACCGCCCTGGAGCCGCGCCATGAAGACCCTTCGCTTGTGGTCCGCCTGTCTCACGCTCACCGCCTGCGCCAGCACGAACACCGCCTCGCGCACATCCCCGGAGGCCGCGCCCGGCGTGAAGCTCTACGCCATCCACTGCGGCCGCGTGGAGCTTGGCGACTCCGGCTTCATGGCGGACGACGGTTCGATGAAGGGCGTGCCCGCCGAGACCGTCGTTCCGTGCTACCTGATCCGCCATCCGAAGGGAGACCTGCTCTGGGACAGCGGCCTCTCCGAGAGCATCGCGGACATGCCGGACGGCATGCGTCCGCAGGGCCAGCCCGTGCACTTCGAGGTGAAGAAGAAGCTCACCACCTCGCTCGGCGAATTGGGACTGGCACCGGCCGACATCGAGTTCGTGTCGTTCTCCCACCTGCACTTCGACCACGCAGGCAACGCCAACCTGTTCGCGGGCTCGACATGGCTCGTGGATGCGGAGGAGCGCGACGGCGCCTTCTCCGAACAGGCCCACCGGCGCGGGGAGGTCCCCCACTACAGCGCCCTGGAGCAGGCGAAGACCGTGCGCATCGAAGGTGATGCCGCCTACGACGTGTTCGGCGACGGCACCGTCTCCATCCACCAGGCGCCCGGGCACACGCCCGGCCATACCGTGCTGCTGGTGAAGACGGCGAAGTCCGGCGCCGTCCTGCTCACCGGCGACCTGTGGCCGCTGCGCGAGTCCCGCGAGCGGCAGCTGGTGCCAGTCTACAACGCCAGCCGCGAACAGACGCTGGAGTCCATGAAGCGCGTGGAGGCGCTGGCGAAGGACACCCACGCACGGGTCATCCGCGAGCACGTGCCCGAGGACTTCGCCGCGCTGCCCGCGTTCCCCGCGCCGCTGGAGTAGGCCCTACCCGCGCTTGAACACAGCCAGGAAGCGCGATTCGGCGACGCACTGGCCGTCGGTGCCCAGGAGGCGCACGGGAATCCACGCCTCCGCCTTGTCGCCCGTCGCGCGCAGCTCCGACGCGAGCTTCTGAAGCAGCTCATCCCCCGGCTCACATACCGCGCTCACCGCCGTCTTCGCCTTCGCGTGGAAGGCGACCTCCATGCGGTTGACCAGCATCTTGTATTGGCCAGGCGGGAAGCGGCGGAAGAGCATCACGCCCATCGTCAGCTCCATCACCGTCACCTGGGCGCCCAGGTACACGCTGCCCACGTGGTTCTTCGTCTTGCGGTTCAGCGGCACCGTCGCCTTCACGCGCGCGTCCGTCACCTCGTCCACGCGGTAGCCCATGGCCGCCGCCAACGGGACGATGTTCTTCACCGCCAACGTCGTCAGCGCGTTCGCCGCGCCCGGCGACACCTGCCGCACCTTCTCCACCATCTCCAACGCGAACATCCGGTCCTCCACCCTTCCCTGCTGACGTCCCGCGCGCATCCTAGCCACCCGGCGCTTCCGGCATAGAGTCCGCGGACCTATGGGTGATAGCGCGGACGTGGTCGTCATCGGCGCGGGCGTCGCGGGACTCACCGCGGCCCGGGACATCGCTCGCACCGGCGCCACCGTCGCCGTGCTGGAGGCACGAGACCGCGTGGGCGGACGCACCCTCACCCGCGAGCTGGGTGGAGGGCTCGTGGACATGGGCGGCCAGTGGGTGGGCCCCAAGCAGCGCCACGTGCTCAAGCTCGCGGACGGCCTGGGCCTCCAGCGCTTCCCCCAGCACCACCAGGGCACCAAGGTGCTGGAGCTGCGCGGCGAGCGCCGCACGTACCAGGGCAAGGTCCCGTCCCTGCCCCTCCTGTCGCTGTTGGATTTGCAGCGCATCGTCTGGAAGCTGGATGGACTGGCGAAGCGCGTCCCCCGGGAGCAGCCCTCCGCCGCGCCGAAGGCCGCCGAGTGGGACGCCCTCACCCTGGAGGACTGGAAGCAGCGCCACGTGCCCACCTGGGGCGCCCGCGCCGCGCTGGACATCGCCACCCGCGCGGTGTTCGCGGCGGAGCCTTCCGAGTTGTCCTTCCTGCACTTCCTCTCCTACGTGCACTCCAACGGCGGCCTCATGCCGCTCACCGAAATCGAGGGCGGCGCCCAGGCGGAGCGCTTCGTGGACGGCGCGCAATCCCTCTCACGACGGCTGGCGGAAGGACTGCCCGAGGGCCGCGTCGTCCTCTCCGCGCCCGTGAAGGCCCTGCTCCAGGACGCTCGCGGCGTCACCGCCACCACGGAGGATGGCCGGACCTTCCGCGCTCGCTACGCGGTGGTGGCCACTCCGCCCGCGCTCGCGGAGCGCATCGACTTTGGCGCGGACCTGCCGCCGGGCCGCCGCCGCGCGCACGCGGACATCCCCATGGGCAGCGTCATCAAGGTCGTGGCCACCTACGCCGCGCCCTTCTGGCGCGAAGCGGGCCTGTCCGGCGAGGCCGTCAGCGACGCGGGCCCGGTGCGCCTGTGCTTCGATGACTGCGGTCCCCACGGCCACCACCCCGCGCTCGTGGGCTTCTTCCTGGGCGACACCGCCCGCGCGTGGACCGGGCGCCCCGAGGAGGACCTCCACCGCGCGGCGCTCGCGGACTTCGCGCGCTTCTTCGGCCCCCAGGCCCTGTCGCCCGTGGCCATCGCCGCGCTGGACTGGAAGCAGGAGGCGTTCAGCACCGGCTGCTACGTGGGCCTGCCCCGCCCCGGCACCCTCACCGCCATTGGCGACGCGCTTCGGGCGCCATTTGGCCGCGTGCACTGGGCGGGCACCGAGACGGCCATCGAAGGCTGTGGCTACCTGGACGGCGCGGTGGAGTCTGGCGAGCGTGCCGCCACGGAGGTCGCCGCCCGGCTGACCGCCCCCGACGCGGGCTGATCCACGACGCCCGGCCGGCCGCCCGCCCTTCGGGCCAGCCGGGCAGCCAGGCGAAATATGCCGCGCCATGGCCAAGGGCACGGCCCATCCCCACCCTGTGGGAAGCGCCGAGACGTCATGCCGACGGCCTGCCGCGCGCACCCCACCAGCGAGGGACCAGGACCATGTACACGACCAGCCACGTGAACCTTCCCCAGGACGCGCGCGAAGAGCTCATCGACATGCTCAACACGCTGCTCGCCAACGCCATCGACCTGCACTGGCAGGTGAAGCAGGCCCACTGGAACATCCGCGGCACGCACTTCTACAGCCGCCACCTGCTCTTCGACGAAGTGGCCAAGCACGCGCGCAAGCACGCGGACTCCTACGCCGAGCGCGCGGGCGCACTGGGAGGCTACGCCCAGGGCACCATCCGCCTGGCCACCAACAACAGCCAGCTGCCCGAGTACGACCTCCAGGCCGTGGACGGCGAGGCCCACATCCGCGCGCTGGTCGAGCGCGTGGGCCGCTACGCCGCCAGCCTCCGCGACGGCATCAACAAGTCCGACGAGGCGAACGACCCCGTCACCGCGGACATCCTCACCCAGACCCTGGGCGAGACCGAGGAGGACCTCTGGTTCCTGGAGAGCCACCTCAACGGCGACGCGCGCGCGGGCGCCACCCTGCCTCCCAAGGGCGGCAACCGCCGGGGCCGTCAGGCCGAGGACATCAGCCAGGCCTCCACCTGACGCCTGACGCCACTCGCATCCGCCTCCCTGGCAGGTTCTCCTGCGCGGGGAAGGCGGGGAGCGTATAGAACGCGTCCCCGGATTCCAGGAGGACGCGTCCCATGGCGGCAGGGCTTCCCGAAGACCGTCTCGACGGCAAGGTGTGCCTCATCACCGGGGCTACCGGTGGCATTGGCCAGGAGACGGCCAAGGCGCTGGCGCGGCGGGGGGCCACGCTGGTGCTCTCCGGCAGGGATGAGGCCCGCACGGCGGCCACGGTCGCCGCGGTGCGCGAGGCCGCTCCCGGAGCGCGGGTGGAGACGCTGCTCGCGGACCTGTCCTCCCTCCAGTCCGTGCGCGACCTGGCGAAGGCGTTCCGCGACCGCCACCCGCGGCTGGACGTGCTCATCAACAACGCGGGCCTCATCATCGACCGGCGGCAGGTGACGGTGGACGGCTACGAGGCCACGTTCGCCACGAACCACCTGTCCCACTTCCTCCTCACCCACCTGCTGCGAGACCTGCTGGTGGCGAGCGGCCCCGCGCGCATCATCAACGTGTCCTCGGAAGGACACCGGCTGGCGTACTCGGACTTCCTGGACGACCCGCAGACGGAGAAGCGTCGCTACGACGGCATCCGCGTCTATGGCAACGCCAAGCTCAGCAACATCCTCTTCTCGCGTGGGCTGACGAAGCGGCTGGCCGGCACGCAGGTGACCGCGAACGCACTGCACCCCGGCGCGGTGCGCACGGGCTTCGGGCACAACAGCCAGGGCTTCTTCAAGCACCTCATCAAGCTGGCCTCGCCCTTCATGCTCTCCCCCGAAAAGGGCGCGAGGACGTCCATCTACCTGGCGTCGTCGCCGGAGGTGGCGGGCGTCAGCGGCGAATACTTCATCAAATGCCGCAAGGCGAAGCCGTCGTCCGCCGCCCGGGACGAAGCGCTCGCGGAGCGGCTCTGGCAGGTGAGCGAACAGCTCACGGGAGTGAAGGCATGATCGACCTGTACACGTTCAAGACCCCCAACGGCCGCAAGATCTCCATCGCCCTGGAAGAGCTGGGCATCCCCTACAAGACGCACGCGGTGGACATCTCCAAGGGCGAGCAGTTCAAGCCCGAGTTCCTGGCCATCAATCCCAACAACAAGATTCCGGCCATCGTGGACCACGACGCGCCGGGTGGACGGCCGTTCGCCCTCTTCGAGTCCGGCGCCATCCTGCTGTACCTGGCGGAGAAGACGGGCGCGCTGATGCCAGCGGATCCGCGCGGCAAGGCGGAAGTGACGCAGTGGCTGATGTTCCAGATGAGCGGCCTGGGGCCCACCCTCGGCCAGCTCAACCACTTCGGGCGCTACGCCTCCGCGAAGATTCCCTACGCCATCGACCGCTTCGAGGCCGAGGCGAAGCGCGTCCTGGGCGTGGTGGAGCAGCAGCTGTCGTCGCGGGACTACCTGGCCACCACGTACTCCATCGCGGACATCGCCACGTACCCGTGGCTGAAGGGCTCGCGGGACTTCTTCCCGGAGTTCTTCAACAACCTGCCCAACATCCTCCAGTACCTGCACCGCGTGGGCAGCCGTCCCGCGGTCCAGCGGGGCATGCAGATTCCCTGACGTCTGTTGTTTCCATCCATGGCCTCGCTCGAACAGCTCGTCTTCGACAACAGCTACGCCCGCCTGCCCCCTGGGTTCGCCGCCCGGGTGGCCCCCGCGCCCTTCCCGGACGCGTACGTGGTGAGCGTGAACCCGGCGGCCCTGCGGCTCTTGGGATTGGACGCGGAGGAGGTCGCGCGCCCGGAGTTCGCGCGCGTGTTCGGAGGGGCCACGCCGCTGCCCGGCATGGAGCCCCTGGCCATGGTGTACGCGGGGCACCAGTTCGGCGTGTACGTGCCGCGCCTGGGAGACGGCCGCGCGCTGCTCCTGGGCGAGGCGCGCGGCCCGGACGGCGACAGATGGGACCTGCAGCTGAAGGGCGGCGGGCCCACGCCCTTCTCGCGCGGCGGTGACGGACGCGCGGTGCTGCGCTCCACCGTGCGCGAGTACCTGGCCGGAGAAGCCCTGCACGCGCTGGGCATCCCCACCACGCGGGCCCTGTGCATCCTGGGCAGCCGCACGCCGGTTTACCGCGAGGAGGTGGAGACCGGCGCCATGCTGGTGCGCCTGGCCCCGTCGCACGTGCGCTTCGGCACCTTCGAGTTCTTCCACCACACCGAGCAGCCCGGCCACGTGGCCACGCTCGCGGACCACGTCATCACCGCGCACTTCCCGCACCTCGCGGGCCAGGAGGGCCGCTACGCGCGCTTCTTCGCGGAGGTGGTGGAGCGCACCGCGGAGCTGGTGGCGCGCTGGCAGGCGGTGGGCTTCGCGCACGGCGTGATGAACACCGACAACATGTCCATCCTGGGGCTCACGCTGGACTACGGCCCCTATGGGTTCCTGGACGACTTCGACCCCGGCTTCGTCTGCAACCACTCCGACCACCAGGGCCGCTACGCGTTCGACCAGCAGCCGCGCGTCGCGCTGTGGAACCTGGCCTGCCTGGGCGAGGCGCTGCTCACGCTCATCACCGAGGACGAGGCGCGCGCCACGCTGACGCTCTTCCAGCCCACGTTCGCGCGGCACTTCCTGACGCGCATGCGAGAGAAGCTGGGCCTGACGGGGGCCCGCGACGAGGACCGCTCGCTCCTGGAGGACCTGTTCTCGCTGATGGCCGGCTCGCACGTGGACTACACGCGCTTCTTCCGCGCGCTGAACCGGTTCGACTCCAGCCCGGGTGCTCGCAACGACGCGCTTCGCGACCACTTCCTGCCGCCGGAGGGCTTCGACGGGTGGGCCGAGCGCTACCGGGCGCGGCTGGAGTCGGAAGGGAGCGTGGACGGCGAACGCCACGCGCGCCTGGACCGCGTCAACCCGAAGTACGTGCTGCGCAACTGGGTGGCGCAGCAGGCCATCGCCCGGGCACAGGAAGGGGACTTCGCGGAGGTGGACCGCGTGCTCGCGCTGGTGGCCGCGCCCTTCGACGAACACCCCGGTCATGAGGCCTACGCGGCCTCGCCTCCGACGTGGGGACGGCACCTGGTGGTGAGCTGCAGTTCGTGACGCGAGGGCACAACGGGACGCCGGGCAGGCGGGCAGGCGCCCGCGGACGGGAATCCCGCGCGCGCGGTGCCTAGCTTGGAAGGCATGATCGAACCTGCCGCTCCGCCCCGCATCGTGTTCCGAGCCCTGGGTCCTGGCCTCGTCGGCGCCGCCGCGCTCACGCTGGTGCACGAGAGCGCCCGGCGCGTGTTGAAGCACCCGCCGCGCATGGACGTGCTGGGCATGCGCTCCCTGGAGAAGGGCGTCCGCTTCTTCGGTGGCGAGCCCGCGAAGGGACGCCAGCTGCATCGCCAGACCTTGGCGGGCGACATCCTGTCCAACGGCCTCTTCTTCTCGCTCGTGGCCCTGGGACGTCCCAAGCGGCCGTACCTTCGCGGCGCCACGCTGGGCCTGCTCGCCGGCCTGGGAGCGGTGGTGCTCCCGCCGAAGCTGGGGTTGGGCCGCAAGCCGTCCCAGGCCCGCCCGTCCACGTCGCTGCTCACCGTGGCCTGGTACACGTTGGGAGGACTGGCCGCGGCGCGCGCCACACGGAAGCTGGTGGCGCGCCGTCAGCCGGAGCCGCCCCTGGGCCGGCCCCTGCATTAGCTCCAGCCGGGCGGTGACTGGAATGCGTTGCACGCGGTGGACTACAACGTCCCCGCGATGCATCACATCGACATCCCTTCCGGCGCGATGAACGAGTTCGACCTGCCACCCATCTGCATCGTCACGGGTGAGCGGCAGGGAGTGGTCTTCAAGCCGGTGGGGTTCTCCTGGTATCCGCGCTGGATTGGCTTCCTCGCCCTCCTCAACCTGCTCATCGCCATCATCGTCGCGGCCGCGATGACGAAGCGGGCGAATGGCACCCTTCCCTTCACGGAAGAGGCCTGGAGCCGGTGGAAGCGCGGGCAGGTCATCATGGGCGTGTCGGTGGTGGCCGGCATCGCGCTGCTCATCCTGGCGTTCTCCCTGCTGGCATCCGACGCGCCCGAGTGGCAGGGCCTGGTCGCGCTGGCGTCGAGCGTGGCCCTCCCCGTGCTCGCATGGGTCTTCTTCCTGCGCGCCCGGGGTCCCCAGGTGCGGCGCATCGACCCGGACAACATCTCGCTCTCCATCCCCAACGGTCCCGCGGCGTATGCCATCACGGGCCACTTCCTGGCCGGGCTGCCTTCCCCGGTACTGGATGACGGGGAGAGACTGGACGCGAACGGCGCTCCGGATCGCGCCGCCTGCGCGCGGCACGACGACATCGTCGCGAACCAGGTGTGCACCCGTTGCGGCGTGTTCATGTGCCCGCGCTGTGAGCGCCGCGTCCGCAGGGAGTCGCCGCCGATGTGCCCGGGCTGCTGGGAGCTGCGGGGCCGCACCATCGCCGTGCAGGCGAAGGCCCCCGGCATCACCCTGGCGAACTCAGGCCTGTTCGTGGGCGTCATCTCGGTGATTCCCATCTGCTACGTGGTCCAGGTCGTATCGCTGGTGCTCAACACCGTGAGCCTGGTGCGCAACCGGCATCCCGACTCGCCCCGCATCCACCGGAAGAAGGCCATCGCCGGGCTCGCGCTCACCGGCATCGGGCTGTTGCTGACGCTCGGAATGTGGCTGTACTCCGGGGGCGGGTAGGCGCTCGGCGCCCCCCAAGGTTGGCGAGTGAAACCCCCTGGCACGGGGGCACTTGCCGGGGACGGAACGGCGACCCCAGCCTGAAGGTCCATGGCCACCGACTTCACCCGCCTGCCCCTGCGCGGCGCTCAGGATGCGTTGCACGTCGTCGTCGAGTCGCCCCGCGGTTCGACGGTGAAACTGAAATACGACTCGAAGCTCCAGGCCTTCACGCTGTCCCGGCCGCTGACGCGCGGCTTCCGTTACCCATTCGACTGGGGCTTCATCCCCAGCACGAAGGGCCCGGACGGAGACCCGCTGGACGCGCTGGTGTACTGGGACGTGCCCACCTGGCCCGGCGTGGTGCTGCCCTGCCGGCCCCTGGGCGTGCTCCTGGTGGACCAGAAGCCGAAGGGCGCGACGAACGGCGAGCGCGAGCGCAATGACCGCCTGCTGCTCGTCCCGGTGAACGCCACCCGCTCGGACGACCTCAATTCCTATCAGGACCTGTCCAAGCGCGAGCGCGAGGAGCTGGAGCACTTCTTCCTCGCGGTGGTGCACTTCGCGGACAAGGACGCGCGCATCCTCGGTTGGGAGGGCCCGGACGCCGCGGAGCGCATGGTTCAACAATACGCCCTCAAGGAGGACTGACCCGCCATGCCGCCTCCCACTCCCATCCGGGGCCTGGGCCCCGACACCGCGCTGGGCGACGCCGCCCGCCGCATCCTCGCCGGCCGGCTCGCCGACGTGCGCCACCCCGAATCCCAGCTGGACGACGAGCTGGGCGAGGACGGCGTGCACGACATGCGCGTGGCCACCCGCCGCCTGCGCGCCGCGCTCCAGGTGTTCCAGGCCACCGGCAAGCTCACCCGGCTGGAGGCGGACGTGAAGCGCCTCCAGGACGCGCTGGGCGACGTGAGAGATTTGCACGTCCAGGACAAGTGGCTGGACACCGCCGCGAAGGGCAAGAAGGACGCGAGCAAGGCGCTGGCCGGCCTGCGCGAGTCCCACCTGTCCGGCCTGAAGTCCCGGGAGAAGAAGCTGCGCGCGGAGCTGGAGCGCTGGACGGACCGCACCGTGCCGCGCCTCCTGAAGAAGGTGGACACGCTGGAGGACGCCCACCGCTTCGCCGGCAAGCGCGTGCGAAGCCACCTGCGCCAGCGCCTGCGCCGTGTGGAGAAGCGCCTGGAGCGCTACGCGGACGCGCCGGACGCGGCCTCCGCGCACGCCCTGCGCAAGGATTTGAAGAAGCTGCGCTACGAGCTGGAGATCTTCCAGCCCGCCTTCCGCCGCACCGTGGGCGCGCTGCTGGAGGTCCTGGTGCCGCTCCAGGACGGCCTGGGCGAGCTGCACGACGCGGACGTGCGCCTGGAGCTCTTTGAACGCGCCGCCGCGGAGGCCCCGCCCGGCCAGCGCAAGGCCGCGCGCAAGCTGCTGCCCCAGGCCCGCGACGAGCGCGCGGAGCGGTCCGCCGAAATCGCCCGCGAGGTGCAGCGCTGGAACGCGGAGGCCATCCCCAAGAGGCTGCGCAAGGCGTTGACCTGACGCCCCCCGGTACAATCATCCTCTCAGGCCGTTCCGCGAGCCCCTCGGGCTGTCCTCATCCCGAGGGGGCTGTCCTCCACTTCGTGGACGTGGGCTACCTCGCCGAGCCTGGCACGCCCTGACCGCCAGGGGGTGCTCGTCGTGTGGCCTTGTTGTTGTTCGCCTGCCGCGCTGTTTCCGCCGCGGCCTGGACGATGGCGCCGCCCGACGCCGCGGCGGCACCGGTCAGCGCCGCGTTCGTTCCCTCCGCCGGCTTCGGCTCACAGACGCAGCCGGCGGAGTTCATGATGATGACCACCGCGCTCAGCTTCATGTCGATCTGCTCGCAGAGCTGCCGGCACTCCGTGGCACGCTCCATGGGCAGCGCGAACGATGTCGCCCTCGCCGTCGCACAGCCCGCGAGGGGAAACACCAGGGACAGCGCCAGGAACAGGGTCAGACGGGTCGTCTTCATGGGTGAAGCCTGACACACCATGACAGAGCCGTCTTCCTGGTTGTTTCTGATAGACCCTGGGAGCCATCTTCATCCCGAGGAGTCTGTCCTTGCACCCGAATCCCTCTCGTCTCCTGGCCCTCGTGGCCGGGAGCGCGTTGTTTGTCATTCCCTCGCCACATCCTGCCCACGCGGCCGACACCTGCGGCCCCGGGGACCTGTACGAGGACGTACAGCCCGCGTTCACCGCCGCGGGGTTCGACCAACTCCAGCAGGTGACGCTCACCCCGCAGCGGACGCTGCGGTCGGTCAACCCGTTCTGGACGCCCACGTCGGTGGACTCCATCGTGTTCCCGTCGGACCAGAACGTCACCATCAGCTTCGTGTACGAAAGCGCCGGCGCGAGCCACGCGCTGGGCTACCTGTACGTGAGCGACCTGCAGGCGCGCGGCTACGTCAACGCCCAGGGCGACCTGGTGGATGGCAATGGCAACGGCGTCGCGGACCTGCACGAGGACCTCTACAACCTGGCCCCGCCCTCCGGTGCCCAGGCCCGCCCGTACATCGGCGTGAGCCCCCGCTGTTCCCAGACCTTCACGTCCCGTGGCTTCACCTACCGCCAGCCGGACCTGGCGCTCAACTCGAACTGCGCTTCGGCCTTCCTCACCAACCGGGACATGACGGACGCCCGTCCCGGCCGCACCTCCTCCGCCTACGACATCATCGTCGACGTCGTCGGGAGCACCCAGCTGGGAGCGGCCGGCACCAGCTACTCGGACAACGGTCTCTTCACGCGAATCCCCAACCTGCTGGAGCCCGCCCACGCGTCCAACAACAACATGGGCATCGGCCACCTGGCCTTCCTCCTGGCTGACGATGACTCCGACAGGGAGACCTACCAGGGGCTGGGCGCCGTCGCTGACGCGACGGAGGTGAACGACGGCGTCCCCGACTACGACGTCTCCGCGTATGACGGCCATGGCCGTCCGAGGGCCTTCAACCCGGATCCCGGCATCACGACCTACGATCGCACGGTGGACCTGGGCGTCATCCCGGGCGGACAGGAGGTGGTCTTCTTCCTCGTCTCCGCCTTCGAGCCGATCCACAACACGGACGCGGGCATGGTCCATCCCTGCCTGCGCAGGGATGCCGACCTCAAATGCACGCTGCACCTGAGGACGCCCATCAACGTGTTCTTCTCCAAGGCGAAGTGGAACCTGGATCAGGACTTCATGGGCCAGAACCCCGTCGTGTCCCGGAACATGGGTTGTGATTACGACGAGGCCTGCAACCGGACCAACCCGAACTCGTCTCCGCGCGCCTGCACCCTGGCCGGTACCAGCCAGAAGTTGTGCGGGTGGTTGGATTCCGGGACCCGGACCCGCATGGGAACGTTGCCCTACGGCAACACGACCCTGCCCATGGCCGCCACCACCGTCGCCGCGCCGGGCAACCTCGTCATGCCCCACGCCGTGCTGGGCAACGTGGGCCCCGCGTCCGACCGGTGGCTCCTGGCCTTCGAGGACCTCCCGGGTGGAGGCGACCGGGACTTCAACGACGTCGTCTTCATGCTGCGCAACTGGGCGCCCACGGCCGGCCGCGTGCGCTCCACCGTGCTGAGCCCCGCGGCCCCCAGCTGCGCCATCCAACAGGTGTACATCCACAAGGACGACGCCCAGGACCCCACCTGCGCCCCTCCTGTCGCCATCAACTACGCGGTGGCCACCGACTGCCGCTTGTGCCTCGCCGGCACGTGCATTCCCAATCCCACGCCCACCTGGCATCCGGTGACGTTCGACTGGAACCGGGACGCCGTGCTCGACGTGTCCGGCACTCCCGGCCATCAGCTCTGCTGGAAGGCGGACCTGACCGCCGGGAGCGGTCCGTGCCAGGCCACCATCAACAACGTGGACATCGGCTACGAGTCCGGACCCGTCAATCCCTGACAGCCAGGGATTGGCCACCGCTGGAGATGCCCGTCACCTCCATCTGATAGACCCTCGGGGCCGTCTTCACCCCGAGGAGTCTGTCCTTGCAGCCTCATCTTCTTCGCCTCCTGGCCTTCGTGGCCGGGGGGTTCCTGCTTGTCATTGCCTCACCGCGCGCGGCCCACGCGATGCCCCCCGGGGGAACCCAGCCCGGCCATGTGCTGCCGCGGCTCAACGGCTTCTCGCAGTCCTCGGCGGTCCTGCCTCCCGGCGGCACCGCGGAGGTGGGCATCCTGGCCACGGATCCCCACGGGAATCCGCTGACGTTCTCCTGGGACGCCAGCGCGGGCACCCTGGGGACGCAGGTGGACACCGGGACCTCGAGCCTCCAGACCTGGACCGCGCCGCAGTGCCTGGCGGAGGACACCACGCCGGTGGCCGTCACGGTCACCAGCAGCCATGGCCAGTCCATCTCTTCGTCGTTCGGCTTCAGCGTCGCCCAGGACCTGGCGGTGAACCGTCAGCCGCCGTTCGTGGACTCGGGCTTCGAGCTGCTGGAGAACGCTGGCGCCGCGTCCTGGCAGGAGCTGTGGTTGACCGCTCCTTTGGCCCCCAGGTCCCCGGAGCGCATCGTGTTCGCGACGGACCAGGAGCTGAGCGTCACCTTCATCGCCAAGGAATCGGAGGCCACGCACGCGTTCGGCTACGTGTACTACGACGACCTCGTCGCTCGCGGCTACGTCAACGCCCAGGGCGACCTGGTGGATGCCAACGGCAATGGCATCGCGGACCTGCACGAAGACCTCTACAACCTGGCCCCGCCCTCCGGCGTCCAGGCCCGCCCGTACATCGGCGTGAGCCCCCGCTGTAGCCGGACCTTCACGTCCGGTGGCTTCCTCTTCCGCCAGCCGGAGCTGGCGCTCAACTCGGTCTGCGCTTCGGCCTTCTTCACCAGCCAGGACCTGACGGATGCCCGTCCCGGCCGCACCTCCTCCGCCTACAACATCACCGCCGACATCGTGGGGACCGTCCCCCCCGTTCCCTCCGCGAACGCGGGCACCGGCTTCTCCGACAACGGCCTCTTCCCGCACATCCCCAACCTGCTGGAGCCCGCCCACCCCACCAACAACTTCATGGGAATGGGCTCGCTGGTCTTCCTGAGCACCGAGGACGACAGCAACCTGACCACCTATCGCGCGATGGGTCTGGTGCCGGACGCCGATGATTTCGAGGACGGCATCCCGGACTACGACGTGTCCCGGTACGACACGCGGGGCCTGGTGCGGTCCGTCAACCCGGATCCGGGCATCACCCGCAAGGACCGCACGGTGGACCTGGGGCTCATCCAGGGAGGCAAGGAGATGGTCTTCTTCCTCGTCACCGCCTTCGACGCGGCCCACTACCTGGACGACGGCACCGTCTTCCCGTGCCTGCGCAGGGACGCCAACCTCAAGTGCACGCTGCACCTGAAGACGCCCCTGTCCGTCTTCTTCTCCAAGGCGAAGTGGAACCTGGATCAGGACCCCGTGGGCCGGATGCCGACGCTGCAGCGGAACATCGGCTGCGCCTTCTCCGACCAGTGTGACCCGGACCACGCCCAGTCCTCCTCGAAGGCCTGCGCCGTGGTGGCGACCAGCCAGAAGCTGTGTGGCTGGATGGATTCGTTCGTGCTGCAGCGCATGGCGGATCCGTATTACGGGCGTCTCGTCCTTCCCAAGGAAGGCGCCACCGTCCCCGCGTCGGGCAACCTCCGCATGCCGCACGTGCTGATGACGGCGCCCACGACCCTGCCGGGCCAGTGGCTCATGGGCTTCGAGGACCTCAATGGCGGCGGCGACCGCGACTTCAACGACGCCGTCTTCCTGTTCCAGGGTCAGGCGCCCAGCGCCGCGCGCTCGAAGGTGTTGAACCCTCCGGACGCAAGCTGCGCCGTGTCCCGCGTGCGCTTCACGAAGACGGACACCGTGCCGACAGGCTGCGCCACCAGCCAGCCCGCGCCCTCCTATGCGCTGGCCACCGACTGCCAGGTGTGCGGCGACGGCGTCTGCGCATCCAACCCCACGCCCACCTGGCACCCGCTGCCGCTCATGCGCGGGGCGGACAGCGTCACCGTGGATGTCTCCGGCACGCCCGGCAACCAGCTCTGCTGGAAGGTCACCCACCCCGGTGACGCCCCCGCCTGCCTGCCCGCGGCGGTCCAGGTGAACGTGGGCTACGAACTCACGCCCGTGGCCCCCTGAGCGGGCCGCCATTTTCCGGACACCCGGCGCCCCGGTCCCCTGGTGTGGGGGCCGGGGCGTGCCCACATCCCTGCTGGATGTGATCCGCCCTGTGCCCGGGTCGGAGGGCAGGCAACCCTCCCTTGGGGGCACCCGGAAGAAGTGTCGGAACCCCTCGCTGTAAAAAGTGCCGGGTTCCGCCCTAAGCATTGGGGCCGTTTCGCGCAACGCCCTGGAATCATTGAGGTTGCCCGCCGGCTGGCATTGGCCCGTGCGTTGCTAAAGGTCTCCCCGTCGCAGCAAACGGCGGTCGCACACACCGCCCTCTTCCCCGAGAGAGACCCCCATGCAGACCTCCAGCTCCTTCTCTTCCGCCGACTCGCTCTCCACGTACCTCTCGGAGATCAACCAGTACCCGCTGCTGAACCCGCAGGATGAGCAGTCGCTGTCTCGCGCCTTCCGCGCGGGCGACCTGTCCGCGGGCCACCGCCTGGTGACGAGCAACCTGCGCTTCGTGGTGAAGGTGGCGTACGAGTACCGCTCCTACGGCCTGAAGATGTCCGACCTCATCCAGGAGGCGAACATCGGCCTGATGAAGGCGGTGCAGAAGTTCGACCCGGAGAAGGGCATCCGCCTCATCTCCTACGCGGTGTGGTGGATCCGCGCGTACATCCAGAACTACGTGCTCCGCAACTGGAGCCTGGTGAAGCTGGGCACCACGCAGGCGCAGCGCCGGCTGTTCTTCAGCCTGGCCCGCACGCGCCGCGAGCTGGAGAAGCTGGGCGCCGGCGACGGCCACATCGTCAACGCGGACGAAATCGCCAAGAAGCTGAACGTGAAGCCCACGGAAGTGCGTGAGATGGAGCAGCGCATGGGCGGCCGGGACCTGTCCCTGGACGCGCCGGTGGGCGAGGACGGCGACGCCACGCACCTGGACTTCGTGGAGTCCGATGCCGCGTCCCACGCGGACGAGGTCGCCGACCGGCAGCAGGCGGGCCTCACCCGCAACCTGGTGCAGCGCGCGCTGACGCGCCTGGATCCGCGCGAGCGCTTCATCATCGAGCAGCGCGTGATGAGCGACTCGGAGATGACCCTGAGCGAGCTGGGCGAGCACTTCGGCTTCTCCCGCGAGCGCGCCCGCCAGCTGGAGATCCGCGCCAAGGACAAGCTGAAGGCGGAGCTGGCGAACCTGATGGCCGAGGCCGGCCTGGACCAGGCCGAGCTGGCCGCGTAACGCGCGGGTAGCAACAAGGCTGCGACACGGCACGGCCCCGTCCCCTCGCGTTGGGAAGCGCGAAGGCACGGGGCCGTGGCATGTCTGGAGTCACGGTGACCGGGGCACGCCGGGCGAGGACTCGCCGCTCTCCGCCGGTGCGGGCGCGGCCGGCTGCGCGCGGGACGTGGCGTCGATGCGCAGGGCCTGCGGCTCTCCGCTGCTCGCGTCCGTGCGGTAGGAGGCGCGGACCTGCGCGCCCTCCTGGATGTCAGCGGCGCTCGCGGCCCGGCCGTCCACCTGCACCTGCGTGCCGGGGCCCACCTTCAGGCGCAGCCGCGGCTCTCCGCGCTGGCTGACCAGCACCTCCTGGGCGCTCGCGCTGAGCACGTCGCCGGAGATCTGCTGCTCCTGGGCGGGTGCCGCCCGCGAGTTCTGGGCGATGGCGGCCTGCTGGGTGGCGGCGTTCGGATTCGCGGCCTGTTGCTGCCAGGCGTCCTGGGTCGCGACGCGCTGGTTCGCGGCGGCGTTCTCGTTGGAGGCCTGCTGCTGCTGCGTGGTGAAGTTCTGCTGCGCCTGGCGCTGGGCGGCCAACGCGCTGGCCTGGGCCTGCTGGGCCACGGACTGGGCCTGCTGGGTGCGCGCCTGCGCCTGCTGCTGGCTGGCCTGGGCCTCCTGGGATTCCTTCTGGGCCTTGGCCTGGGCCTCCTGGAGCTCCTGCTGCTTGTGCTGCACGTCCTCCTGGGCGCGGGCGGCCTCGCGCTGCTGACTGGAGGCCTCCTTCTGCGCGTCACGTGCGTCGTCGAAGGCCTTCTCCGACTGGAGCTGGGCCTGCTCCACCTGCTGTCCGGGGGTGTTCTTTTCCGCGGTGTCCTGGCGGGAGCGGTCTCCGTCCTGGCAGGCGGTGGTGCCCACTACGAGTGCGGCGACTCCGGCACCCAGCCATGCTGCGCGCGATTTCATGGGGTTCTCCTGTCAAAGGGATGACAGGGCAAAGATGGCGGTGGCCCGTGGAGCGCCAAGCCATCCGTTGGCGAGCGCCCGCCCGGCCGCCCGCCCTGCGGCAGACAGTCACTTTGGGGCTACCGCGTCCGGAAGAATGGCGATAAGGGGCGCCCCCCCATGCGCGCCTGCGGACTCGACTTCGGAACCAGCAACACCGCCCTGGCCCTGCCGGACGGCACCGTGTTGCCGCTGCAGCCCCACACCCCGGAGCCCCGGCTGTTCCGCTCCGTGCTCTTCTTCGCGGAGGAGGAGCGGGAGGTCTTCACGGGCGCGGGCGCCATCCAGCGCTACCTGGAGGACAACAACGGCCGGTTCATCCAGTCCGTGAAGTCCTTCCTGCACAGCTCGTCCTTCCGGGCCACGCAGGTGAAGGGGCGCACGTACACCATCGAGGACCTGGTGGCCATCCTGCTGCGCCGCGTGCGCGAGGCGGCCGGGGCGCACCTGGGCGAGCCGCCGGACGCGGTGGTGCTGGGCCGGCCCGCGGTGTTCACGCCGGATGCGGATGCGGACGCGCTGGCGGAGAAGCGGCTGCGCAAGGCGGCGGAGATCGCGGGCTTCACGCACGTGCAGTTCCTGATCGAGCCCATCGCGGCGGCGCTCGCGTACGAGGCGCGGCTCGAGAAGGACGAGCTGGTGCTGGTGGCGGACTTCGGCGCCGGCACGACGGACCTGACGTTGATGCGGCTGGGGCCGTCGCGGCGAGGGAACCTGGACCGCAGGCCGGACGTGGTGGGGTCCACGGGTGTGCGCATCGGTGGTGACCGGTTCGACGCGGAGATCATGCGGCACAAGCTGCTGCCGAAGTTCGGGGCGGGGTCCACGTACAAGGTGAAGGGCTTCAGCCACAAGCGGCTGCCCATTCCGCAGCACGTGCTGGCGAAGCTGCTCAACTGGCACGAGATGTCCTTCATCCGGGAGAAGTCCACGCAGGAGCTGCTGGAGGTGATGCTCGACACGAGCGACCACCCCGCGGAGATTCAAGCGCTCTACGACCTGGTGATGGACAACCTGGGCTACCGGCTGTTCCGGGCGATTGAAGCGACGAAGGTGAAGCTGTCGAGCGAGGACGTGGCGACCATCGACTTCGAGGACGCGCGCATCCACCTGCACGAGCCGATGACGCGGGCGGAGTTCGAGACGGCGAGCCGCACGTTGTTGGATGAACTGTCGCAGTGCACGGAAGGGCTGTTGGCGAAGCACCCGGAGGCCAGGGAGATTGACGCGGTCTTCCTGACGGGCGGTTCGTCGCAGATTCCGGCGGTGCGGGAGCTGTATGTGAAGCGCTTCGGAGAGGACCGGGTGCGCACGGCGGACGCATTCACCTCCGTGGCGGAGGGCCTGGGCCGCGCGTCCGCGTGGCTGACGGGGTGAGCCATGGCGGCACAGGCAGCACGGCGACGGTGGCTTCAAGTCGCGGCCGTGCTGTCCCTGTGCGCAGCGTGTGTCGGGCCCACGGACCGGACCTTCGTCACGGGGCGGATTTTGCCCCGGCAGATCCGTTTCGTGACTCTGAGGGAAGCAACGCCAGGAGAAGAAGGCGGTCAGCGCTCCGCCTGCATCCACATCCGGATTACTCGCGCCAACACCAGCGAGACCGTGCTGTGCAGGTTCGGCGTTGAAACGCCCCTGCGAACCCACGAAGGCGTCCTCTCACTACCGCTGGCGCAGCGCATCGCGACGGACCGTATCAATGAGGCCTCTCAGGCAGTCTTCGGCTCCGCCACCGTCGACTCACCGCTCGGAATGCTTTGTGAGTTGATGAAGGCACAGCTGCGAACGACCTTCGAGGCGTCCCTTGCTGGAGCCCGGTTCAGGGCGCAATGCGATGAACGGGCGCCTCCGGTGCTGTTCGGACACGTGACTCTCTGACGCTGGAGCCCCCGCGCCATGCCTCCCAGCACGAATGAACTGCTGACTCTCGCTCGCCATTACTGGCCTGCTTCGTACGAGGAGTCCCTGGACGACGCCCATCCTGAACACAAGCGCCGCCAAGAACGTTGGGAGCAGGTGCGACAGCAGAATGAGCGCTGGGATGCATTCCGGCGGCAGCTGGGCATGCTGCTGCCAGACTTCACCCTGGCGGAAGCCAGCACGACCTCCCAGGCCTCCTTGCGCTGCGCCGTCTATCCCGCGAAGGGAATCCCCATGAAGCCCGTGCCCTGGGCCCTCGTGGGCTGCATGAGCATCCTGGCCCCGGTCTACACGGTGTATGGACTCACGTTCGACTACGCGGGACGCAAGCGAGGCAAGGCCCACCTGCACCTGCCGCCCTTGCCCGCGCCCATGAGCGACACCTCGCGCATCATCGCCCGGGAACTGGAGGCCCACTTCCACGTCACGCCGCTCCCGCCCGAAGTCGCAGCCCTTCCCGTCCCCGTCGCCGTGGAGTGGACGCGTCCACCCCAGACCACCCTGTTCGACGCCCTCTTCGACAGCGCCCCCACCATCGTCCCGTGAGCGGGGGCCGACTACGGGGCGCCACCGTCCAACACGGCCCCATCCAGGATTCCCGCATCCACGGACGGAGGCGCTGGCAGTGCCTCCGGTTCCGCGCCCACACTGCGCCGCAAAATCCGACCGTCGAGGCCGACCGCGTAGCGGGCGCCAGTGTCCACGCCAATGAAGGCGTCGCCACAGGAGCCTGGGGCCTCGTGGATCAGGATGAAGAAGACGTCTCCCTGACGGATGACACGGTAGCGATACGCCTCCGGTCTTCCCCAGCACGGCGTGTCCTTGGACTGCTTCGGGAAGAAGTCCTCCATGGCGATCTGGACGGCCCTGAGCAGGTTGCCGTCCAGCACATACGCCTGCTCATTGCCCCCCACCTGTACTGCGGACTGCGCATGGAACGGCGGAAACGCGATGCTCCGGTCTCCCTCCCAGGCAGAGGGCCGGGCTCCCTGTCCTCGCAGGCAACCCGCCAGGAGCAGCGCTCCGACCACCACGGTGATGGCCCGACCGGCGCTCAGGGCCCCACGTCCACCGTGCGCGTCGTCCAATCCGTGCCTCCACGACCATCGCGGGCCACGACCCAGACAGTGATGCGCTCGGGCGTCTTGGCTGTCGTGTAGGTCGTCGTCGGGTCGCCGGGCTTGCCGTCCACCGGCTCCAACGAGCGGAACGACCCCACCTCGCCCTCGCCCGTCGCGAACCAGCTGTAGAAGACCTGCTCCGTCCTCAGCCCGTCCGCCGTGGAATAGGACTCCTCGCTGCCCTCTCCCAGCACCGGCGTGAACGTCACCTCCGCGTCCAGCGGCAGCGGCCCGGACAGCGGCGCGTCGTTCCACAGCACGTCCTGCATCACCGGGTTCTGGTTGGGCGTCTCCGTCGAACGCAACGTGATGCGCCGCACGCCCCGCTCCACTCCCTCCGGCGTCCCGCTGCCGTCCGTCGCCTCGTACCCCACGAAGAGCGGCAGCCCCGCCTGCAACACCTGCTGCACCGCCGGGTCGTTGAAGTCGAACGAGCCTCCCTGCCC
>NZ_RAWR01000133.1:0-29695 GCF_003986945.1 Corallococcus sp. AB018
GAGGAGGTGCTGGTGTTCGCGGCGGCGAGCACGACGGACGCGCTCGAGGCGCTGGCGCCCGCGTTCCAGCAGGCATCGGGGCACCGGGTGCGGTTCGCCTTCGGGGCGTCCAGCGACCTGGCACGTCAGGTGGTGGCGGGGGCCCCGGCGGATGCGTTCCTCTCCGCCGACGAGGCGAAGATGGACGGGATCGACCGGGCAGGGCTCGTGCAGGCGGGCTCGCGGGTGGACCTGCTGTCCAACCGGCTGGTGGTGGTGGTGCCGGTGAAGTCGTCGGTGAAGGTCGCCGGAGCGGCGGGCCTGAAGGGGCTCAAGCGGGTGGTGCTGGCGGAGCCGGCGGCGGTGCCGGCGGGTGTGTACGCGAAGGCGTGGCTGACGAAGGCGGGCGTGTGGGCGGACGTGGCGCCGCGCGTGGTTCCGGCGGTGGATGTGCGGGCCGCGCTGGCGGCGGTGGAGGCGGGGAGGGCGGACGCGGGCGTGGTGTACGCGACGGACGCGGCGCAATCGAAGAAGGTCCGGGTGGTGTTCACGGTGCCGGAGGGGGATGCGCCGCGCGTCGTGTATCCGGCGGCGGCGCTGACGCAGGGCAAGGCGCCGGAAGGCGGTCTCGCGTTCGTGCGCTTCCTCCAGACGGAAGGAGCGCGGAAGGAGTTCCGCCGGTTGGGTTTCCTGGACGCGAGCGCGGCGAAGGCGGCGCCGGATGCAGGTGTGCTCCAGAACGCCCCGACCGGGACTCGCGGCGGGATGCCTGACGCGGGCAAGGGGCATCCCGCGCCGTGATGGGCGAAGGACTGACAGGGCTGGTGCTGTTCACGGTGGCGGTGGCGGCCCTGTCCACGGCGCTCATCCTGGTGCCGGGCGTGGCGGCGGCGTACGCGCTTGCGCGCTGGAAGGGCCCGGGGCGCGGCGTGGTGGAGACGCTGCTGGCGCTGCCGCTGGTGCTGCCTCCGACGGCGGTGGGCCTGGTGCTGCTGGAGTTGCTCGCGCGGGACTCGGCGCTGGGACGGCTGCTGGATGCGCTGGGCGTGGAGGTGGTGTTCACGCCAAAGGCGGTGGTGCTGGCCAGCGCGGTGATGGCGTTCCCGCTGCTGGTGCGCTCCGCGCGCGCGGGCTTCGAGGAAGTGGATCCCCGGCTGGTGGCGGTGGCGCGCACGCTGGGGGACACGCGCACGCGGGCCTTCTTCCGGGTGACGTTGCCGCTGGCGTGGCGCGGGGTGCTCACGGGCGCGCTGCTCGCGTTCTCGCGGGCGTTGGGTGAATTCGGCGCGACGGTGCTGGTGGCGGGCAACATCCCAGGCAGCACTCAGACGTTGTCCCTGGCCATCTTCCAGCGCACGCAGGTGGGGCAGGACGCGGAGGCGCTGAAGCTCGCGGGCGTCTCGGTGGTGCTCGCGTTCGGGGCCATGTACGTGACGGAAGTGGTGACGCGGCGGCGCGGAGCGCGGGGGCTCGCGTGAAGCCCAGGCAATCCGGGCCGGCGGCTTCGAGACGCCACATGTCCGCGGAGGACGTACGAGGCGCCACGCGAACAGGAGGCGCACGTCCGTGATGGAGCTGTCCCTCAGTCTGCCCCTGGCGCGCTTCCCGCTGGAGGTCGAAGCGCGCTTCACGTCCGCGTCGGTGGCGGTGCTGGGGCGCTCGGGCTCCGGGAAGACGTCACTGCTGGAGGTGCTCGCGGGCTTGCGGCGAGGCGCCACGGGGCGCGTCGTGGTGGATGACCGCGTGCTGCTCGACACGGCTGCGGGCATCGACGTGCCGCCCGAAGCGCGCCGCATGGGCTACGTGCCGCAGGATGCGTTGCTCTTCCCGCACCTCACCGCCGGACAGAACGTGCGCTTCGGAGTGCGCGCCGGACGGACGTCACGCGTGGACGAAGCCGTGCACCTGCTGGAGCTGGAGCCGCTGCTCCACCGCTACCCGGTGACGCTGTCCGGTGGCGAGAAGCAGCGGGTCGCCCTGGCGCGGGCACTCGCCACCGACCCGGCGCTACTGCTGCTCGATGAACCCCTGGCCGCGCTCGACGTCGCGTTGAAGGAGCGCGTGCTGCCGTACTTGCTGCGAGTGCGCGACGAAGCCCGCGTGCCCCTGCTCTACGTCACCCATCAGCTCGGCGAAGCACGGGCCCTGGCCCGCGAAGCCCTACTCCTGGATGGCGGCACGGTGAAGGCCGTGGGCCCGGCGGACACGGTGCTGGGCACCGTGGCGCGAGGCCTGCTCACCGGTGAGCCCGAGGAGAACATCCTCGAAGGCGCGCTGGAGCGTCCCGAATCCGGAGGCACGCGGCTGCGAGTCACGGACGGCCTGTCCCTCTGGGTGCCAGATGCGCCGGAGCTGCCCCAGGGCACCCGCGCCGCCTATGCCATTCCCGCCGAGGACATCCTCCTGTCCACCGGACCGCTGACCGGCGTCTCCGCGCGCAACGTGCTCGAAGGCACGGTGACGAAGCTGGAGGACGCAGGGGCAGGGGAGTGCGCGACCCACGTGGACGTCACGGGCGTGCGCTGGGTGGTCCGTCTCACGCATGTCGCCGTGCGCGAGCTGCACATCGCACCGGGCCTGCGCGTGTACCTCGCGGTGAAGTCCTCCGCCTGCCGCCGCTTGGCGGGACGGGCTTCCTAGTCCCCGCGCGCTTCCGCCTCGAACCGCCGGTGGGAGGCCTCCATCCGCACCAGCGCGTCCACGAGGCTGCGCTCGATGTCCTCGCGCTGGGCCTGTACCAGGGCTTCCGGAAACCCCATGCGCTCCAGCAGGTTCAGCTGCATGTAGAACTCCTCGCACTGCCGGTGGCCGCTCTTGCCATCCAGGTACTCGCCTGCCCGCAGGAGGAAGTCACCCCAGGCGATGGACCCGTCACGGTGGCGAAGGAACAGGCTCGCCAGGTGGTCCGCGTCCTCCACGTCCCGCTCCTCGACAGTGGCCAGTTGCGCAATGCCCGGCATGTCGAGGAGCAACCCGTGCGCCCTGTCGATCCCGGGCACCGTGCACAGCTCCAGCAACCAGAGCGGTGGGGCGTCCAGCTTCATCACCCACGCATCCGCCCAGGCGATGAGCCGCTGGAGCCCGATGCGCCCCGTCCTCACCATCACCGCGATCCGCGCGACGGCGACCGGGTCGAACGGGGTGCCATCCCTCACCGCTTCGCTCCCGTCTTCTTCGCCCCGCCGCGTCCCGCCGGCTTCGCGTGGTAGCCCTCCACGCGCATCCCCATCTCATGGACCACGGACATCGCCGTGTCCTGCGGGATGCGCGTGTCCTTCAGCTTGTTGCGCGCGGGGTCCAGCACCAGGCCCGTGGCCCCGGAGAAGTCCGTCCGGGTCAGCGTGCAGCCGCGGAAGTTGCTGCCGGTGAGGTCCGCGCCGGTGAAGTCCGCGTCCGTCAGGTCCATGTCGAAGAAGTTCGCCTCCCGCGCCACGCAGCGCACGAAGGACGTCTGGCGCAGGCTCAGCCCCACGAACGAGCTGTAGGGCATGGCGCACTCCTCGAAGTTCGCCTCCGGGTTCGCCGCCACGCCCGTCCAGTCGATGCCCATCAGCTTCGAGCCCTCGAAGCGCACGTCCCGCAACCGGATGGCGTTGAAGTTCGCGCGCGTCAGGTTGCAGCCCTGGAACATGCACGCCTCCAGCAGCGCTTCCTTCCACCGGCTCTCCTGCAGCTCGCAGTTCACGAAGGTGCACCGGTAGAACTCCTTGTCACCCAGGTCGACGTGCTGGAGGTCCAACCCCTCGAACGTCTCCTTCTCGAACGAGTCCTCCTGCTGGAGCCGCTTCACCACCGCGCTGTCGTCCTGGGCCATGGCGGCCTTATATCGGCCCGCCGTCACGCGTGCGCGGTGTGCAGCGTCCGCTCCAGTCAGTCGAAGACGCGCTCGTCCCGCAGTGCTGGCGCCGCGGGCTCGCAGTGCCAGCTGGCGCCCTCTGACTCCGTGAATCGCAGCAGCGTGGAGCCCTTCAGCGCGGCGTGCAGCTCCTCGGACTGGCCCGGCCAGAACTGCTCATGGTCCGGCGAAGTAATGAGCATTGGACAGCCAACGCGCGCGAGTATCTCCGCGTCCAGGTGCATCGCCTCCGCTGCCTTGTATGCGTCGAAGGGCGAGCGCGTTCCATAGGGCGCCATGCGCCACTGGAGCTCCGCCCGCTCGGCGGGGAGGTCCTTCAGTCCCTCGGCCATGAACGCATCGAAGGTCTCCTTCTCTCCCGCGTCCAGCAACCGCGTCATCTCCGGAGGCAGGTGTTCGCGCCACGAATCCCCCACCCGCATCACGCCAGGATCCGCGACCGCCGCCGCCACGCGGTGCTCGAACGCCACCGCGCGAGGCACCTGGTAGCCCACCTGACTGACGCCGAGCAGCGCGATGCGCTGGGGATCCACCTCCGCGCGAGTGAGCAGCCAGTCCATCACCGGCGTCACCACGCGCTCCCAGTCCGCGCGGAAGGGCAGCCCCTGCCGGTGCAGCGCCGCGCCCTGGCCCGGCCCGTCGAAGGTCAGCGCGTTCCAGCCGCGCTCCACCGCCGCCGCGCCGCCGTCCTTCCACATCGACGTCACCGGCCCGTCGCTGCCGTTGTTCAGGATGACGGTGGGCCTTCGCGCGCCATTGCCCCCCACCGGCCGGAAGAAGTACCCCTCCAGCGACATGCCTTCGTAGGGAATGGAGACCCGTTCGACAGGCGGCTCGAACAGCGCGGCCGCGCGGTCCCAGCAGTCCCGGTGCCGCAGCCACAGCGCGCGGAACCGCTCCGGCCGCGAGGTGCCGGGCGCGCAGGCGGAAGCTTCATGGAAGTAGGTGCTCGCGCGCAGGAACGCCGAGCGTGCACTGGCGCGATGTCCGCTGGCGGCGCTGGCGTGGGCCTGGCGCTCCAGCCGCTCAGCCAGGGCGATGAACTCCCGCACCCACGCCTCACGGTCCCCGTCCGGAATCCCGTCCAGCGTGACGAGGACCTCTCCCGCGTCGGAGAGCCCCCGGTACGCGGCGCCCAGCAATCCCAGGCGGGCGAACTCGAACCGTCCATCCTTGAAGTGGCGTTCCATGCCGGGAGGATGGCGCTCCGTCCCTGGCGGGGCCCGCCACGGGCATCAAGGCCCGCCAGCGTCCGCCTCCTCGCCCACTCCAACGCGAAGGGCCCGGCCCCCAGGGAGCGCCGGGCCCTCCACGGCCTTCACGCTACTTGGCCACCAGCACCAGCACGCCGCGGCCGCACAGGCCGTAGCTCGTGGCCTCGCCGCCAATCAGGTTCGTGCTGCCCGGGTTGAGCACCACCTGGTTCGGGCCCTCGGCCCACGAGCACGTGTCAGTCACGCGGTACCACTGCTTGCCGTTGCCCGGCCACGGCAGCAGGAAGTTCACGTTGGCGGACCAGCCGTTGTACGCGACGTAGATGGCGCTCACCGTCTCACCGGAGAACTCCGTCGCGTCGATGCGGTAGGCCAGCGCATGCTGGGTCGCGTCGTTGAAGTATGCCGCGTCCGGCACGAAGCCGTCCGGCTTGAACCAGCGGTGCTGCTCCATCACGTTCGAGTTGTTGTCGTTCGTCTTGTAGAACTCCGCCGGGCGCAGCGCGGGGTGTGCCTTGCGGAACGCGATGAGGTTCTGGGTGAACGTGCGGAAGTTGGACTGGTCCGTGGTCCACGCGTAGTCCAGCCAGTTCTTGTTCGAGTCCAGGTTGTACACGTTGTTGTTGCAGTACTGCGTGCGCAGGAACTCGTCGCCGCCCGTCAGCATGGGCACGCCCGCGCTCAGCATCATGAACGCCATGCCGTTGCGCGCCGCCTGGCGTTGGAGCGCCGCGTTGCCGCCGTGGTCCCAGCTGTGGTTGTTGTCCTCGCCGCCGTCGGACGGGCCGTAGGGCCACGCCTGGCTGTTGTTCTTGCTGTTGCACGAGTAGATGTCCTTCAAGGTGAGGCCGTCGTGGGCCACCATGAAGTTCACGGACGCCGCCGGCTTGCGGCCGTCATCCGAGTACAGGTCCGACGAGCCCGCGAAGCGCGTGGCCAGGTCCGACGGCTTGATGCTCTCCACGCCCAGCTGGTTCTGGTCCTTGCGGAAGGTGTCGCGGAACGCGCCGTTCCACTCCCGCCACTTCGCCGGGAAGTTGCCCACCTGGTAGGAATTGCCGCCAATGGCCCACGGCTCCGCGATGAAGTCCGTGCCCGCGCCGCCCGCCTCCGGACGCGGATCCAGCTGCGTGGTGATTTGGTTGAGCGCCGTGTTCGCGTTGTCGCGGTTGTACTCGTAGCCGCTGTGCGTGGTCGTCTCGTGCTCGTAGATGTTGCCCAGCACCGACGCCAGGTCGAACCGGAAGCCGTCCACGCCCAGCGTGTCCTTCCAGTACGACAGCGAATGCAGGATGACGTTGCGGGCCGTGGGGTTGAACGTGTTGAAGTTGCCGCCCACGCCCGTGTTGTCCCAGTTGAACTTCATGTCCTTCGTCAGGCTGTAGTACGTGGGGTTGTCCAGGCCCCGGTACGACATGACGTTGTACGTGCTCGGGTCGCCGCTGATCCACCCGCCGCCTTCGCCGGTGTGGTTGTAGACCACGTCCACCAGCACCTTGATGCCGGCGTCGTGGAACGCCTTCACCATGCTCTTGAACTCGCGGGTGGGGCCGCCCGGCGTCTGGTCGCACGCGTAGCGGCGGTCCGGCGCGAAGTAGCTGAGGTTCATGTAACCCCAGTAGTTGTCGCCCGCGGTGCTCGCGACCGCGTCGTTGTTGCCGTTGTCCGTCTCGTGCAGCGGCAGGAACTCCACCGCCGTCACGCCCAGCGTCGCCAGCTGCGCGGCCTTCTGGCCCGCGGTCTTGTAGGTGCCCAGGCAGGCGGCATCCAAACCGGAGCCGGTGTCCTGCTTCGTCAGGCCGCGCAGGTGCACCTCATAGACGACGTCGTCCTTGAAGGCGCGCGTGGGCTTGGTGCCGGTGGCCGTTGTGTCCGGCGCGAGCACGATGCCCTTGGGCGCGAACGGACCGCTGTCCTTGTAGCGGTGCAACGGGCCGGACGCGTACACCGTGCCGTCCGCGTTGTTGGGGTTCACCGGGTCGTGCGACAGCTCCAGCGCGTACGGGTCCCACAGGAGCTTGTTCGGGTTGAAGCGGTTGCCCGCGGAGTCCACATCCGCGACGAAGCCCAACGCGCTGTTGGTCGTCGTGTTCCAGGTGGAGACGTACGTCCAGTTGGGGCCCCACGCGCGGTAGCCGTAATAGACGGTGCCGGTGACGCCGTAGCTGTTCTTCAGCGTGGCGACGGAGACGGACTTGGACCAGACCTTGGTCGTCGCGTTCTGCGTCATCACGTACGTCGCGGCCGGACTCGCGCCCTGGGCCGTCTTGTAGATCCACAGCTCGATGCGCGTGGCGCGCGACGAGTAGATGTTGAAGTTGATGTTGGCCTGCGTGGCGTCGTACTTCGCCCCCAGCGTCCAGGAGAGCAGCTCCTGCTCACGCTGCGCGGTGTCCTCCACTGCGGGCGCGGCGGGAGCGGGGACTTCGGCGGGTGTTTCCGGGGAGGCGCAGGAGACCAGCGCCGACGCGAAACCCGCGGCGACAAGGGGATGCCACCGCGTGAGCCAGGGGCTCCGGCGGTGACGACGGGGAGGGGTCATCATGGATGTGGCTCCAGACGCGGCAAGCGAGGGTCACGACCGCTGCAAGGCCACCGGGCCCGCGACTACCCGGGGCCCGTCCGGTTCACCACCCCCACGACAGTGAAGTCAACCGCACGTTCCCCCACTCGCGCCCCCGGGCCCGCTCGCGTGTGACGCAAGACATGGCCCAGCGCGTCAAGACGTGTGACATCCCTGTTTCAAGAGGGATGTCACACGTCTGGGAAGCCGCTCAGGGGGCGGCGACGCAGGTCTTGCTGGCCCCACACACCAGGTCGAGGGCGCAGTCCTCGTTGCCCACGCACTTCGTGCCCTGGGGGCAGTCGTAGCCGCTGCCGCCGTTCATCCCGCTCACCTTGAAGTTGTTGTTGGCGACCTTCTCCGTCATCGCCTGGTTGCCGATGGAGCCCTTCAGCTTGTGGGCGACGTTCACGGTGATGGAGCCGGTGACGACCGTGGCTCCGATTTCGAACGGCTCCTCCACCGCGTTGATGGCGTCCCGGATGACGAGGGCGATCTGCGTCGCGGGCGTGCCGTTCGCCACGACCACCCGCTGGTTGGCGGCGTTCTTGAGCTTGTTGTCGCGGTCCAGTTCGAAGGTGACCGGCGTGTTGATGCCATCGCTGATGGTGAACGTCTCCTCGTCGACCAGGTTCGAGCTCGCCGTGGCCGTGATGGTGCCCGTCGCAGCCTGGAGCGTCTGCACCTTGCAGTTGGCGCTGCATGAGCCGCAGGCGAGGGTGTTGCCGTCGTCGCAGAGTTCATTCGAGGCGTTGGCGTCCACCACCCCGTCGCCGCAGACGTTGCCCTCGAGCGAGAGGACCGTCTGGCAGTCGTTGCTGCACCGCTTGCAGCTCGCCGTGCCGTAGGCGCAGGCGGTCTCCGTGGTGGTGTTGCCGTCGTCGCAGGCCTCGTTCGCCGAGTCCAGCACGCCGTCGCCGCAGACGTTGCCCGTGACGGAGACCAGCTCCTTGCAGTCGCCGCGGCACACCTTGCAGCTCGCCTGACCGTAGGGGCAGGAGGACTCCGTCTGCGTGTTGCCGTCGTCGCACACCTCGTTCGTGGAGCTGGGGTCCTGCTTGCCGTCGCCGCAGACGTTGCCCGTGAGCGGGAGGAGCGTCTGGCAGTCGCTGCTGCACCGCTGGCAGCTGGCCACGCCGTAGGGGCAGGCGGTCTCCGTGGTGGTGTTGCCGTCATCGCACGTCTCGTGGGCCAGGTCCGCCACGCCGTCGCCGCAGACGTTGCCCTTCACCGCCAGCAGTTGCTTGCAGTCGCCGCTGCACGTCTGGCAGTTGGCCACGCCATAGGGACAGGAGGTCTCCGTGGTGGTGTTGCCGTCGTCGCAGGCCTCGTGGGTCATGTCCCGCTGGTTGTCGCCGCAGACGTTGCCCTGGAGATTGAGCGCCGTCTGGCAGTCACCGCTGCACTTCTGGCAGCTCGCCTGGCCGTAGTCGCACGCGACTTCCGTCTTGGTGTTGCCGTCGTCGCAGGCCTCGTGGTCCGGGTCCTTCGCGTTGTCGCCGCAGATGTTTCCCGTGCGCGACAGGCTCTCCTTGCAGTCGAAGCGGCACACCTTGCAGTTGGCGGTGCCGTAGGGGCAGGCGTCCTCGGTCTCGGTGTTGCCGTCGTCACAGGCCTCGTTGGTGGCGTCCTTCACGTTGTCGCCGCAGACGTTGCCCTGGAGATTGAGCGCCGTCTTGCAGTCGCCGCTGCACGCCTGGCAGGTGGCGGTGCCGTAGTCGCACGCGGTCTCCGTGCGGGTGTTGCCGTCGTCGCAGGACTCCGGGCGGTCCGGTCCGTTGACGTTGACCACGCTGTCGCCGCAGATGTTCGGCTTGCAGGTGCCCAGGCAGTCGTCGTCGTCGCGCGTGTTGCCGTCGTCGCACTGCTCCTTCGCCGCCGTGTTGGTGACGCCGTCGCCGCAGGCCACGGGGGTGCAGTCCACGTCGCAGATGGCGGAGTTGGGCCCGTCGTCGCACTGCTCACCCGCGGCGGTGTTGAGGTACCGGTCGCCGCAGGCCGCGGGCGTGCAGTCCGCGTTGCACGTGCGGGAGTTGCCCGCCGTGTCGCACAGTTCGCCGCGCGTGATGTTGGTGAAGCCGTCGCCGCAGAAGGCGATGGTGCAGTCCGCGTCACAGGCGGGGCTGTTGACGGGGCCGGGGTTGTCGCACTGCTCGCCGGAGGACGTGTTCACCACGCCGTCGCCGCAGGCGCGCAGCGTGCAGTTGGCGTTGCAGTAGGCGGACTCGCCCTTGTCGTCGCACGCCTCGCCCGCGGTCCGGTTGACGATGCCATCACCGCAGACGCGCACGGTGCAGTTGAGGTTGCAGGTGGCGGACTCGCCCTTGTCGTCGCACTGCTCCTCGCCGTCGCGGACGCCGTTGCCGCAGCCTTCCGCGGACCGGCAGTCCGCGCTGCAACCGTCCTCGCTGACGTTGTTGCCGTCGTCGCAGATTTCACCCTTGATGACGTCGAGGACGCCGTTGCCGCACGTCTCGTTGGACTTGCAGTCGGAGCTGCACCCGTCGCCGTTGATGTTGTTGCCGTCGTCGCACTTCTCACCCTTGGCGACGTCCACGTAGCCGTTGCCGCAGCTCTCCTGGGAACGGCAGTCCTCGCTGCACCCGTCGCCGCTGACGGTGTTGCCGTCGTCGCACTTCTCACCCTTCGTGGGGTCGGTGTAGCCGTTGCCGCACGTCTCGTTGGACAGGCAGTCCGCGCTGCAGCCGTCGCCGCTGGCGTTGTTGCCGTCGTCGCACTTCTCGCCCACGGCCGTGTCCGTGACGCCGTTGCCGCACAGTTCGTTGGACTTGCAGTCCGCGCTGCAGCCGTCGCCGTCCCGGGTGTTGCCGTCGTCGCACTTCTCCTTCGTGACCTGGTCCACGACGCCGTTGCCGCAGGTCTCGGTGGACTTGCAGTCGCGGCTACAGCCGTCGCCATCCACGATGTTGCCGTCGTCACACTGCTCGTGGTCCTGGACGACGCCGTCGCCACATTCCGTGGAGATGCAGGTGGCCTGGTTCGCGGCGCACTTCAGGCCGTCCGGACACACCAGCCCGGCGGGGCAGTCCACCGTGGTGGCCTGGAAGCAGGAGGAGAGCAGCAGGAGCGGCGCGGCCAGGAGAAGCAGGGCGCGCGCCATGGAAGAGGGGGAGACGCGTGTCATGCGAGGACCTCTAGAAACGGAACGTGGCCACGGCACCGCCCGAACCCGCGCCGAGGAGCGGAGTGACCTGCACGGTCACCGCCTCCTGGCCCGGTTCGATGCGGTACGGCTTGGGTTGGTTGAGGACGGCGAGCACCGCGCCGGTGACGATGACGGCTCCGCCCACGGCGTACCCGGCGATGGCGCCGGTCTGCATCAGGTTGCCCTGCGAGCGCTCGTCGGCGACGGCGGCGGGCGGTACGCAGCCTCCGCATTCGGTGATGCCGGACTCGAAGGCTCGGAAGTGGTCGCGGGACTGGAGGTGCAGGAAGGTGCTGCCTCCCGCCACGGCCACGCCCGCGCCCATCACCAGCCAGGGCATGGCGGCGGACCAACGGCGCTTGTAGCGGATGAGGTCGTCGGACGTGAAGAGCTTCAAATCCAGCGCCGTCGTCTCACCGGGCAGCAGCGTGCGGCTCTGGTCGCTGGGCACGAAGCCCGCCATCGTCGCGGAGATGCTGTGCGCGCCGGGGCGCACCAGCCCCTCGTAGCGGCCGGGGGCCACGAACAGCGTCTGGCCGTCCATGGTCACCGTTGCGCCGGGCGTGGCGCAGGTGATGTCCACCCGCGCGAGCTGCTTCTCCACCAGCGTCTTGTAGTTGCGGGCGTACTCGTACTTCTCCTTCTCCAGCGGCGCCGGTCCGAAGCGCAGCGCCGCCACCAGGTGCTCGTGCACCTCCACCGGCTGGTCCAGGTTCATCAGCGCCAGCGCGAGGTTGTAGTGGATGGCCGGATGGTCCCAGCGCGCCAGCGCCTGGCGGTACTTCTCCACGGCCTGCACGAAGATGGATTCCTTCAAGAGCGCGTTGCCTTCGCCGAACAGCGCGAGCGACGCGTCCTGATCCGTCTTGGCGATGCCCTTCGCCCAGGGGCGCTCGTCCGCGCCGGGCTGCGAGCCCTCCAGCGTGCTGCTGGCCTGCTCCTGCTGGGACTCCACGGCCTTCGGCGTGGGCGGCGGGGGCATGGGAAGGGACTCGGAGAGGGGCGCGTCCGAGGGGGCCGGCGTGGCCTCGGCGGCGGTGGGCTTGCGCCGCCGCTTCGAGGAACCCGTGCCGGACACCTTCGCCGTGCCGGAGGTCTTGCCCGTGGCCTTCGACGCGGTGGGTTTCTTCTTCGTGCCCCGGGACGCCTTCGTGGTGCCTGTCCGTGGCGCCGGCTCCTGCGCCAGCGCGGGCACCGACTCCAGCGCCAGCAGCACCGACAACACGAACGCGGACCTGCTCATCACCCTGTTCAAGATGCTTCTCACTTCAGGACCTCGATGACCGGACTTCCGAGCTGGGATTGCAGACGGGAGACGCGCTCCTTCTCCCGCTTGAGCAACGTGGAGAGTTCTTCCGCCGCGCGGAGGGCGTCCTCGCGGGCGTCGCGCGCGGAGTCGGCGCTCTCCTCGGCGCGCTTCTTGGCGAACCGGGCGCGCAGCTGCGCTTCCTGGGCCCGCTTCAGCGCGGACACCAGTTCGTCGTTCTTGCTGAGCAGCTCCTGGTTGGCCAGCGCCACCTGCTCGTTGGCTGACTCCGCCGCCTGCTGCGCCTTCTGGCGCTCCAGTTCCTTGGCCTGCACCTCGGCCAGCCGCTGCTTGGCCTCGACTTCCGCGCTGCGGGCCGTGGACTCGGCGGCGCGCGCGATGATCTCCGCCGCCTGGGCCCCCTGGGCCTGCTTCTCGGCCTCCTGCTGCGCGTTGCGGATGACGACGAGCGCCACCACCGCCGCGATGACCAGGAGCCCCAGGAACGTCACGCTGCCGATGAGCAGCACCTGCTTCAGCCGGCGCCCCTTCTTCTGCTGCGCGAACACCGCCGTGAGGAAGTCCTGCTGCAACTGGGGCAGCTCTCCCCGGTAGCGCCGCTGGAAGCGCTGGGCCTCTTCCACCAGCTCACCGCGCCACAGCAGGTGCGCGTCGAAGTTCTTGCCCTGCCACTGCCGGGCCGCGTTGCGCAGCTGCTCCAGGAAAGCGGAGTCCTCCTGGCCCTCGTCCAGCCAGCGCCGCAGCGTGGGCCAGCTGTGCAGGAGCGACTCGTGGACGATTTCGACCGTGGCGCCCGTGGCGCCGCCGCCGGTCTGCACCACCAGCAGGCGCGCCTGCACCAGGTGGTCGATGAGGCGCTGCATCTCCCCCGTGTCCTTCGTCAGCTCGCGCAGCTCGTCCAGGGACACGATGGCGCGCGTGCGCTCCGGAGTGACGAGCCGCAGGAAGAGTGCGCGCACCAGCGTGCGCTCCTGCGTGGACAGGCTCTCCAGCACGCTGTCCGCGTGGCTGGCCAGCGCGCCGGCGATGCCGCCCATGGCCTGATAGGCGCTCTCCGTGAGCAGCCGGTTGGTGACGTCGCGCGCCTCCCACAATTGGGTGGCCGCGAACTGCAACAGGGGCAGCGCGCCCTGGGATGCGTCCAGGTGCTCCAGCATGCTGGACACCATGGCGGGGCTTTCGAACTGGTAGCCCGCGCGCTCCGCGGGCTGCACCAGCGCGTCCTTCAGGCCTTCGCGGGCGGGCGCGGTGAGGAAGAAGAGCCCCTGGCTGAGCTCCGCCATGAAGCGCTCGTCCTCCGGCACGCGGTCCAGGAAGTCTGAACGGATGGAGAGGATGACCCGGATGGGCGTGGTCGCGTCGTCCGCGATGCCGGACAGGCACGCGGTGAAGGCCATCCGGTCCTGGACGTCCGGCACCAGCGTGTAGAGCTCCTCGAACTGGTCGATGAAGAGCAGGATGCGCCGCTTCTCCCGGCGAGCGCGGCTGCGCAGCACGTTGCCCACGTAGCCGGGCTCCGCGCGCAGCCGCTCCACCACCCGCTGCTGCTCCTGGAGGTCGTCCTCGATGGTGGTGGACGAACTCATCAGCGGCGCGACGATGCTGGCCAGCGCCGACAGCGGACTGCGGCCGGGGCGGATGACCAGCGCCTCCCACGGCGTTCCGGACCGCTTGAGCACGGGCACCAGACCCGCGCGCACGAACGACGACTTGCCCGTGCCGGACGGGCCCACCACGGCCAGCAGCGGCCGGTCGTTGATGCGGTTCACCAGCGCGGCGATTTCACGGGTGCGGCCGAAGAAGCGGTCCGCGTCCGCCTCCTGGAAGGAGCTGAGGCCCGCGTACGGGCTCTCGTCCACGCGCAGCTCGCGGCTCATGCGGCCGGGGAGGAAGGGCTCCAGCGCGCGCAGCAGCGAAGACGCGTCCGGGTAGCGGTCCTCCTTGCGCTTGAGCAGGCAGCGGTCCACGACGGCCGCCAGCTCCTGCGGCACGTCCGGCGCCATGGTCCTGAGCAGGGGCATGGGCTCATCCAGCATGCCCGTGACCATCAGCTGCGGACCGCGCAGCGGATCCAACGGGTGCTTGCCGGCGAGCATGCGGAACAGCATCAACCCCACGGCCCAGATGTCCGTGCGGTTGTCCACGGCGACTCCGATGCCCCACTGCTCCGGGGACATGAAGGCCATGGTGCCCATGATGGCGCCCTTGCGGGTGAGGTTGGACACGTCCTCGCCCATGCCCTCCACCGAGTGCAGCCGCGGCTGCGCCTGGGGGCCGCCCGCGGGCGCCTCCACGGGCTCGTCACCCTGGAGCACCTTGGCGATGCCGAAGTCGAGCACCTTGATGGCGCCCGAGTCCGTCACGACGATGTTCTCCGGCTTGAGGTCGCGGTGGACGATGCCCTGCTCGTGGGCGCACTCCAGCGCCCGCACCACCGGCACCATCAGCTCCACCGCGCGCGCGGGCGGCAGGCGTTGGTTGCCCAGCACCTTCGTCAGCGGCTTGCCCTGCAGGTACTCCAGCACCATGAACGGGCCGCCGGGGAACTCGCCGACCTCGTAGATGATGACGATGTTCTCGTGGCTGCACCGCGCCGTGGCCCGCGCCTCCAGGATGAAGCGCCGGGTGATGTCGGCGTCCTCGCTGTGCAGGAACTTGATGGCCACCCGGCGTCCCAGCCGCACGTCGCGCGCGAGGAACACCGTGCCCATGCCGCCGGAGCCCAGCTCGCGGATGAGCTCGTAGTGCTGCAGGCGCATGCCCGGGCGCAGCGCGTGTCCCTGGATGGACGGACTGGTGTTGTTGCCGGTGTCACCGGTGTCACCGGTGCCACCCGTGCCCGGACGCGACGGCCCGTCCCAGGTGGACGAGGACCCGGTGTTGGAACGTGACGGCGGCTCCACGGGCGCGGGAGCGGCTCCAAAGAGCGACTCCACGTCCGCGGCCTGTGTCCGGTCCGCGAGGTCCGAGGACACACCCGTTACGCCCACCGCGGGAGGCTCCCGCCGCACGGCACCTGCTTCGTTCTTCATCATGTCCGGCCACTTTTCCCGCGACGCATTCACAGCCATGGCGCGACCCGGACACCTCCGCCCGGTGCATCCATGCGCTGGCTACAGCCCCCCGGCCCTGCCACCACGGGCCGAAATCATACACGGACACTGCATCGCGGACACTTCACGCCCCTGCGTCAGAGGCGTGTCTGTTTTGACCTTGGGGGGGTAGGAAGGCAGACGAGCGCAGGGTGCAACGCCATGTGACATCTGCTCGCACACACGCGCGGAGAGTCATTGCGTCGCCGCGACACGAAGTGTGTCGGCCGCATGCGTGTTCCATAACGCAGGGACTGTTCCCGTGACGCGAGCGGTCAATATCTGGAATCACCAGAGTGAAAGAAGGCGGCTTCCAGTAAAAATCCAATCAATCTGTTTTACTTGATTGAAACAAGGAATCCATGGTTATTTGGATTCCCATGGTTCCTTCCACTCCGACCCAGACGCCCGCATCCGGTCCTTCGCGAGCACGGGGTGTCCCCTGGGTATGGGCGGGTGCGGGCCTGGTGGCCGTGTTGGCGGCCGTGGGGTTGATGTGGCGTGGCGGTGACGACGCGCAGGCGCCAGCGGCGGTGGCGGCCCCCGTTAAAGCCACACAGTCCCGAGGCTCGCAAGGTGGGAGTACGGGCGGGGGAGCGATGGCGGCTGGCGTGGAGGAGGCGGAGGCCGCGGAGCGCCGCTTCTCGGACCAGACGTGCTTCCCGGAGCTGGCGCGCTTCAACGACGGCGTGACGCTGGAGACGTTCCGTGATTGGGCCGCGCCGCTGCTCGCGTCGAAGGATCCGCTCGTCCGCGACTACCTGAAGTCGAAGCTCGCGGAGCTGATTGGCGACGACGCGAAGAAGGCGGGGCAGGTGGTGGACTGGGCCCGGGACGCGCAGGGCGCGGCGTTCCAGGTGTTGCTGTCCGGGCTGCGTGAGTCGGACGCGGTGCAGAAGCCGCAGGTCGCCGCACGGCTGCTGGAGGCGGGGTTGGACAAGGGGCTGCCCATCGAGCGGCGCGCGGGCATGCTCTCCGCGCTCGACACGCAGAAGCACCTGACGCCGGACGCGATGGACCGGATGGCGGAGTTCGCGCGCGACCCGGCGTCCACCGAGGCGGGCTGGGCCGCCACGCGCACGCTGGGCCGCGTGATGGCGCGCGAGTCGGAGAACCTGGGCGACGCGTCGCCGTACCTCGACCGGCTCATCACCATCGCCACGGACGCGCCGGACGAGCAGATCCGCCACCTGGCGCAGACGGCGCCGCTGCACAACTCACCCGTGCTGGACGCGAAGGCCACGGCCCGCTTCGAGCGCATCCTGCGCAGCGAGGGCAACGAGGACGGCCGAGACGCGGCGGCGCAGGTGTTGGCCATGTCCTCCGACAAGGAGAACGTGCTGAAGACGTTCACGGACGCCTTCCAGCGCGAGCAGTCGGTGTGCGTGCGCTGGGCGCTGTTCCGGTTCTCCGCGCGCGTCGCGGGCCGGGACGCCCTGCCGGTGATGGCGAACATGGCGACCGTGGATCCGCGCTTCCAGCCGCTCTACGGCATCTTCGAGACGCTCTACGCCCAGGGCAACGTCGACTTCATCCGCGTCTGGAATGAGCTGCCGGACCAGAACCCCTTCGGCTGCATGGACCGCCACAACTAGGAGCCCCGGCATGTCCCGCTACCTCCAAGGTCTTCGCGCGCTCGGGGGCCTGACGCTGATGCTCGCGTCCCCGGTCGTCACCGCGCAGTCCACGCCCTCCGCCGCGAAGCCCGTGCTGCAGGGAGAGAGCTGTTCGGTCCGTGGGTTGATGGATCAGCTCCGCCAGGGGATGGGCTCCAGCTCCAAGGCCTACCGCGACTACCTCCAGGCCGTTTTGCGCGAGGCCGCCGTGTCGTTGCCTTCAGGCGAACTGCACGCGGCGTTCGAGCGGGAGACGGACCCGGTGATGGTGGAGCAGCTGGCCGCGGCGCTGGTGGCGCGCAGCGAGCGCGAGGCGGAGAAGGACGCCATCCAGACCGTGGCCCGCCGCGCGCTGGAGGACCGTGACCCGTCCGTCCGCGCCGCCACCGTCCGCGCCATGCGCCGCACCGGCGCGCTGGAGAAGACGGGGGACATGTACGAGCGGCTCATGCGCGACGGCTCGCCGGAGGTCCGCATGGAGGCGGCGAAGAACCTCATCGAGGACAACGAGCACGTCTATTCCGCCCATCACGGCCCGGCCACGGACATGGCGGTGAACGCGGCGACGGCGTCCACGGATCCGAAGGTGACGGCGAAGATTCTGGAGTCCCTGGACACGCGCAAGATGGGGCCGGAGGCGGGGCAGAAGCTGCTCGGGATGCTGGGCCACGAGAGCGCGGACGTGCGGCGCTCGGCGGCGCTCGCGCTGGGCAGCGTGCCGGCGGCGCAGATGGCGCCCGCGCGCGAGGCGCTGGTGGGCATGTACCGGGGCGAGCGGGACACGGGAGTGCGCAAGGCGCTGGTGCAGGGCATCGCGGAGCTGGGCTTCGCGGACGCCGTGCCGGAGCTGCGCAAGTTGCGGAGCGTGGACCCCGGCATGGCGCCGGAGATCGACGCGTGGATCCGCGCCCTGGAATCAGGCGTTCAGGAGTGGGGCCTGCTCTTGAGAGAGAAGCAGCGGCAGCAACAGGTCCGTTGAGCGGCACCTCATGGGGCCGGACCCGCCGGCCCGAAAGGAACACCCCCGATGCGTCACATGAAGAAGAAGGCCTTCGCGGCCATCCTGGCCCTCGCGGTTCCCTCGGTCGCGGCTGCGTACTCGTACACCGTGAAGTCGCCCTTTCCGGGCACGGTCACGGCGACGACGAACTACTCCAGCGGCACGTTCCACGGCGCGGTGGACATCTCCAGCGGTCGTTGCAACTACTGGGGCGTGGAGACGGGCGTGGTGGCGTCCCTGTCCTGGAACGTGACCATCCGCACCTCGGGCGTCTATTGCAACGGCACGGGCAGCGGCACGCAGAACGAGGCGAAGCACGCCTTCTCCAACGGCAAGACGTTCCGCCTGTGGCACTTCATCAAGACGTCGGACTCGTTCGACCGCACGTGCAACCGCTGCCAGGTGGGCAACGAGGGCGGTACGGGCAACGCCACGGGCGCCCACGTCCATATGCAGTATGACCAGTCCGGCAGCAACCTGACCGGCTGGTACTCCGGCTACACCACCAAGGGTGAGGCCGTGGACCGCGCGGAGACCATCGGCGTGCTGCAGTAGTTCCGAGGTGACTGCCGGAGGCGGAGCGTCGTGAGGCGCTCCGGCTCCGGTGGGGTCATCGCGGCATGGATGCAGGCACCGGAACCGGAGCGTGTTCCACGCGCGCGGAGGCCGCGATGCAGAGCTGTGCGGCCCAGTACAGCAGCATGACGGCGTAACCCAGGCCTGGCAGGGGCGTGACGAAGAGCCGGATGGAGAGCAGCCCATCGCTGGCGGAGAACAGCAGCGCGCCCAGGAGTGCCAGCCATTGCTCGTGCCGGGGAAGCTCCGGAGCGCTCATCATGGCCGCCGCGCGCCAGCCCATGGTGCAGATGACGGCGACGTAGGCTGTTACCGGTGGCGCCATCCCGCCCAGCCCCGGCCACAGCGCCACGGTGGCGCCCACCGCCAGGAGCAGGAAGGGCAGGGCACGCAGCAGGGACAGGCGCCGCGTCACGGAGACGAACGCGGCGGTGTAGCCCAGGTGGACCAGCAGGAAGGCGCCCAGGCCCGGAAGGAACAGGTCCGGGCTCACCTCTAGCAGCACGTCGCCGAGCAGAGACAGCGCCAGCCCCGTGAAGATGAACCGCGCATAGCGCCCCCGCGCGGGCCACAGCCACAGGAGCAGGCACACCATGGGCAGCGCCTTGGTGACGAGCCGCGCCTCCCGCGGCCCCACGTCCATGGCGAAGAGGAAGCCCACCGCGCCCGCGAGGCTCGCCGCCGCCAGGAGCTTCGTCCCACCCGTCCACGACTCGCGCATGGGGCGGCACCTTAATCCTTTGCATCAACGACATGGGACGGGACTCAGGTGAGTGCGCTCCATGTCTCCAGGGCTCGCGGACAGGTCAAGAAAGACTCGATTGCGTGAAGAATGTTTCCAGTAATTCCTTCCATCGCGCAGCCCCGCTGAAGCATACGGACGTCCAGCGGCCCGGGCTGAAGTATTGCCAGCCGGCCGCTGTTCCAATTCAAAGGGAGAATTTCATGCGTCTGCCATTCGCAGGTTCGCTTGTGTTCGCCGCGTTGATCAGTTGTTCCCCGCCACCACTGGAAGAAAGTGGGCCGGCTCCCGCGAACTCGCGTGCGGGTCTGACTTCACCGCAGCCTCAATTGCTTGCGTCCGCAACCAACGCGCCCTCGGACGGACTGGCCTATGTGACCCTCACCGTCACGCCGCGCGACGTGAACGGTGAACCCCTGGGGACGGGGCTCCATGTGGAGGTCCTGAGCAGTGACGGGTCGGTCACGCTGGGCGGCACGGGGACCTCCGCCTGCACCGTGAACACGCCGGGTGCGACGTGCCTCACGGCGGTGGACTCCGGCGCGGGGAGCTACGTCGTCACCGCGCGCAGCGCCACGCCGCTGACCGTGCCCACCACGTTCTCCGCCACCGTCACGGACGGGAGCGGCACGACCACGCTACCGGACACGGCCTCCGTCACGTTCGACTCGGCGCTGTTCAATGGCAGCGCGGGCACCACCATCACCACCGGTACTGTCACGGTCACCTCCAGCCACGCGGGCGGCCGGAACCTCTACATCACCGGCGGCACCGTCACGTTCGACGCCAGCACGGTGGGCCAGACCTTTGGTGACGTCTTCATCACGGGCGGCACCGTGACGCACCTCCAGGCCACCAACGCCGCCATGTTCAAGCTGGACGTGCTCACCGGCTCTTGGAACCTGCTGGGTGGCGCGATCAACACCACCAACAAGGGCTACGGCATGACCTGCTTCGCCAATGGCTCCTGCAGCGGCAATGGCCTGGTCAGCTTCGGTCCCAATGGCGTGCCGTCGGCATCGCTCGCGGGCACCAGCATGCTCTACGGCGCCAGCCACGGCGGCATGGGCTCCGGCAACTACCGCATGAACATCTCGCAGGCCAACAACAACCAGGCGGGCAACGCGGGGACGACCTACGGCGACTACCGCGACCCGAAGTACCCCGGTGCCACCAACGACACCTACTCGGGCTCTCATGGAGGCGGAGTGGTGCGCATCACGTCTTCAGGCCCCTGCGTGCTGGCAGGTGCCTCCACCCTCGCCGCGTCCGCTTCGTTCAATGCCGCGGGCGGCTCCATCAACCTCCGGTGCGGCGCCATCGTCTCCACGGGCTGGACGGGAAGCATCAACGCGGACGGGGGCAAGGGCGCGGGGAACTCGTCCATTCCGAATGGCGCGGGCGGTGGTGGCCGAATCGCCCTGGTAAGCACCGGTGACGCCGCGACGATGACCGGCGCGGTGAGCTACCCGCCCGTGAACCTCCCTGCCCGGGTCCACGCCTTCGGCGGCGCTCCGGCCAACTCCAGCTACGTGGTGGGGGCCGGTGGCGCGGGCACCATCTTCCTGAAGCACAGCGGGCTGACCTACGGCGACCTCATCATCGCCAACAACTCGCCCGCGCATTACCAGAACGAGGGCACCACCCGGCTCCCCGCGCTGGCCGGCACCGTCACGGCGAACGTCACCGCGGGCGCCACCTCCATCCCTGTCTCCGTCGCCAGCACCATGTTCAACGCGACCTACTACGAGAACGCGGGCGCGCCGCTGAACTTCAACCCCGCGCTCACCCAGGTCACGACCCCGTCGTCCTCTTCCGTCTACAACGGCGTGTTCGCGGGCGGTTGGCTGCGGCCGGACATCACCGCCGCGGGCGGGGCAATGCTGGATCCGTCCAACCTGGTGAGCGTCACCACCAACGCGGTGGGCAACCTGACCACGAGCATCGTGCCCTCCAACGTCGCGTCCGGCGCGTTCTTCCGCAGCGTGGACGTGCTGGACCACCTGGATGTGCTCGGCAACGCCATCCTGGAGACCAACGGCGACATCCACGTCGTGTCCGGCAACACGACGAACTCCGGCGCGCCCACGATGACCGTGAACGGCCTGGCGCTCTTCGACACGACGAGCGGCAGGACGGGCCGCATCGAGTACGCGGCTGGCGCGGTGAACGTCGTGCAGGCCACGCAGGCCATGCCGCCCCTCGGAGGCGGGACGCTCGTCGCGGACAACGTGACGGTGTCCGCGGGCTCGGTGACCGTGCCCGCCATCGCCGCGTCCGGTGACGTGACCCTGAGCGGCGGCACGCTGGTCACCAACTCGCTCATGGCGGCGCGCTATGCGCAGACCGCGGGCACGCTCAAGCACTACCTGCCGCTGTTCAAGACCTCGCCGGCCGCCGCGCAGGTGTCCAGCCTCCAGATGACGCTCTCGGAGACCTTCAGCCTCACGGGCGGCACCGTGGACGTCACGGGGCTGGGCTACCCGGCGGCGATGGATGCCCAGGGCGCGCCGCTGACCCTCTGGGGGTTTGGTGCGACGGGCCCTGCGTCCGCGGCCAGTCCGGCGGGAGGCTATGGCGCGGGCCATGGTGGCGTTGGTGGCGGGTACACGGCCGGCTCGGCCAGGGGCATGGCCTACGACGACTACCGCGACCCCCGGTATCCGGGTGGGGCGGGGACGACGGTCGGCAGCTCGCCGGCGTACCTGGGCTATCGCAGCAACGGCGGTGGCGTCTTCCGGCTCAATGCCGCCGGAGTCTGTACGCTGGGCGGGACCTCCCTCATCAAGGCGAATGCGGTGTCGTACGGAGCGGCGGGAGGCTCCATCTCCCTGCGCTGCGGTGGCTTCGACACCACCGGATGGAACGGCACGCTCACCGCCAACGGGACGAATGCCTTTTCCTCCACCTCGAACGGCTCCACGCGCGCGGGTGGTGGCGGGCGCATCGCGATGGTGAGCACGGGGAATGCTTCCAGCTTCGTGGGGGCCGTGGGCTACCCGTACCCCGCGACCAGCGCGCAGCTCCAGGCGCGTGGCGGCACCGGCATCAGCGCCACATACACCGACGGTGGCGCGGGCACCCTCTTCCTCAAGCACAGCGGCGTGGCGTACGGCCAGCTGATCATCAACAACAACAACCAGACGCACTACGCCACGGGCGGCTACACCCCGTTTGTCTCCATCGCGGGCACGGTCAGCAGCGCGGCCAATGCCGGTGACACCTCGCTCAGCGTCAACATCACCAGCACGCCGCTCCACAACTCGGCCGCCTTCAACCAGTTGCTCGCCGGCATGTGGCTGCGGCCCGACACCAGCGTGAACAGCGGCACGCTGCCCGCGGACAACCTGGTCACGGTCACTGGCAACACCTTCGTCAGCACCACGCAGTCGCAGCTGACGACGTCGCCCCTGCTGGCCCCGGTGGCCGCGGGCGCGAGCTTCAAGAGCGCCGACCTCTTCGACGTCTACAACGTCGTGGGTGGGGCCATCACCCAGACGAACGGCGACCTGTACGTCGTTCCGTAGCCCGCTTCCTCCGGCCCGCCGCGCGACAGGGGCGGCGGGCCGGGGAGGTACGTTTAACTCGGCTTAATTCAATTCGGATGCGGCTCCGCGTGACTTGGGGAAACGACGTTTTCGTCCCCGAGGCCGCTCCCGATGATTCAGTTCTCGCGCTTCCTGCCCCTGGCCGTACCTCCTCGCCCGGAGCCCCTGCCCGCTCCGGCTGGGAGGGGGCAACCGGCGCTCCAGCCCCAGCCACGGCCGTTCGGGTCGACGTCCACGTTCGACTCCACGCCCGCGAGCAACCTGCACACGGAGCGGTTGGGAGACGGCAGCGCCAACTGCCTGGAGAAGGCGGTGGGCCTGGCGCGCCCGGGGGACGCCATCGTCCTCATGCGTGACGCGAGCGATGGCGTGGGTCACGCCCTGGTGCGCAGGCCGGATGGCTCCGTGGTGGACCCCAACCACCCCACGGTGCGCTACGAGACGCTGGGCCAGTGGCAGGCGACGCACCCGCGCTACTCGCAGCCCGTCCCGGTGCCCGCGGGCAAGATGCAGCAGGTCCTCTCCACGCCTCCGGGACCGCAGCGCGAAGCCCTCATCCAGAAGCTGGGGCTGTCTGGTGTGGCGGACCGCCAGGTGGCGGATGGCGAGCGCTGGGCCACGGCGAATGGCGGAATGAACATCCGGAGTGGGCCGGGCAAGAACTTCGATGACGTCGGGGACCTGAAGACGGGCGACAAGCTGAAGGTGATTGGCCAGAACGACGATGCCTCCTGGCTGAACGTGGAGCTGGAGGACGGAACCGAGGCCTGGGTGTACGCGCCCCTGGTCACAGAAGAGAAGCCCCTGCCGCCACCCTATGAGTCCCCCTTCCCTCAATGGATGGCGGACGGCACACGCCCGCCGGATATCGAGGCCTATCTCTGGAACGCCCTGCCACAGAAGGGCCGCGATCAGATCATCCAGACCGCTCGGGAGAAGGTGGTGGCGGAGAACTGGCCGATGCCGGAGTTCGACGTCAACGGCCCGCCGCCGTCCTCCGTCAGCTCCATGGCGTGGAGCCACCTGCCGCCCGAGGGAAAGCAGGCCATCTTCCAGCAGGAATGGCAGGCCGCCGTGCATGAGCAGACCGAAATGCTCTTCAACGGCGTGGAAGACGGCGGCGAGGTGCCGAAGCACTCCTTCCTCGGCACGGACAGCACGCTGGGCCGTGGCAAGGCGGGCGAGTGGCGTGAGTTCGCGGTGCATCCCCACTCCGCCGCGCAGTACCTCAACCTCAACTCGATGTGGGGCGGCGACTGGCGCACGGTCCACAAGAATCTGTGCGGCCCGCTGGCTGTAGGCGCGTCGATGGGGCTGTTGCCCCAGGAGGCGTTGACCCGCTTCGCGGCCTCCAACGGAGACACGAGCGCGGGCTTGCTCAACACCGGGAAGACGACCAGCAAGGACGACCTGATCCCGATGTACAAGGCCTCGAACTGGTCCACGGACTACACGTCGGGAGACGAGCTGCCGCCCGAGGACTTCGCGCGGTTCCTCGCCGACGGCAAGTCACTGGTCGCGTTGGTCAACATCAACCCGGACGGCGCGGATGGAATGCTGCGTGCCGGGGGCACGGCGCACTTCGTGAACGTCCGCGCGGTGGAGGAGAATGGCAACGGCGACTGGATGGTGCGCGTCTACAATCCCTACCAGAACCGCGAGGAGGTCTACTCGTGGAAGGACTTCAAGGCTTCGTGGACGCAGACCGCGGGCAATAACGCCTACGGCCTGCTCATCGCCACGCCGCCCCCGCCGGACGCCGCGACGACTCCCTAACCCAGGGCTCGTTTGACGCGATCGTCGAGGCTTGATCTTCTCTGGGGATGAGCGAAGGACATCCCACCCCGGAGAAGCTGAGACGGGCCATCGTGCGGGCCTTCCACGACGAGGGCCTGTCGTACGTGTAGATTGCTCACCTGCTGGGCATTGGCGAGGCGACAGTCAGCCGCGTCCTGTGGCTGTACCGAGAGACAGGAGACGTGGCGCCTCGGCCCAAAGGTGGCGGCAGGCTCTCGCCCATCCGGGGTAAGGTGGCCAGCGAGCTCAAGCGGCTGGTGGCGCAGAAGCCGGACGCGACGGTGCGCGAGCTGGTGGCCGAACTGACGGCCCGCACGGGTGTGGCCACCAGTCGGCCCTCGATGCAGCGGACGCTGCATCGACTGGGCTTCTCACACAGAAAACCACACCGGCAAATATGGCCTGAGCCCCAGGTGTTGACCCTCTGAGAGGAGGAGCACCATGGCTCGGACGACGGCTCGCCCCGTGGCCACCCGAGAGGTGAAGGTCGACAGCGAGCGCCGGCGCTGTGAGGCGTGCGGCACAAGAACGCGAGCGGATTGGCGCTCGCGTCGCTGTGTGACGACGCTGGCGGGTTGCGTGGGGCTCTCGGTGCAGGTGCGGGTCTGCCACCGGGAGGAGTGCCTGCTGAAGGGAGTGCCACTCAGGGCCGAGGGCGAGGGCCGTTGGGTGCTGCCCGAGCACGAGTTCGGCTGGACGTGCTGGCCTTCATTGGAGCCCAGCGCTACCGGGAGCACCGCAGCGTGCCGGAGATTCACGCACTGCTGCGTCAGAAGGGCGTCGCCGTCTCCGAGCGCACCTGCACCAACCTGCTCGAGCGGTACGACGAACTCGTCAGCCTCCAGTTGCTGGATGCGGGACGACTGCATGCGACGCTCAAACGCCAGGGCCGTGCTGTGCTTGCCATTGACGGCCTCGCTCCGGACGTAGGGCATGAGGTGCTTTGGGTCGTGCGCAAATGCCTCTCGGGTCAGGTACTGCTGGCGCGTCCCCTGCTGGCTGGCGGCGAGCAGGAACTCGCGCCGCTGCTGGAGGAAGTGAAGCGTGCGCTGGGCCAGGTGCCCATCGTCGGCGTGGTGTCGGATGGGCAGCGAAGTATTCGCAATGCCGTGGCGCATGCATTGCCTGGGGTGCCGCACCAGCTATGCCATTTCCATTACCTGCGGGAGGCGGCCCGGCCGCTCTACGAGGTGGACCGGCATGCGAAGAAGGAGCTGAAGAAGCGCGTGCGAGAGGTGCGCAAAGTGGAGCGGGCCGTGGAGGGCCGGGACGACGCGAGCGCCCGCGCCACGCGCGCCTATGCGGCAGCTGTCCGGAGCGCGCTCACCGACGACCGCCGCCCACCCCTCAATCCCTCCGGACTGCTGCTGCGCCGACGGCTGGGCGCCATCGAGAAGAGCCTGGAGCGGGTGGAAGAAGGGGGGGCCTGCGTCCCGGAGTTGAGCCGCCTGCGGGCGGTGCTGCGCAAAGCACGCAGCACTACCGCCTCCATGTGGCCCGCCCTCGCACGCGCCTACCGGTGGGTCGAGCGCACCGCGGCCATCCTCCAGAATGAGCCCGGATTGGATGCCGCGGGCGTGCGCCGCCGTCTGTCGGCCCTATTGGCTGCCCTGGTGCGCTGGACGCGCCGACGCCACCGGGGCGTCCTGCGCCAGGCCCCGGCTCATTTCCTCCTGGAAACGCGCCGCTACTGGAAGGGTCTCTTTCACTGCTACGACGTACCGCAATTGCCGCGCACCGATAACGCCCTGGAGCACCTCTTCGGCTCCTGCCGCTACCATGAGCGGCGGGCCTCGGGCCGGGTCCGCGGCAGCGCGGGCCTCGTCGTGCGCGGCGCAGTCCGGCTGCCGGCCATCGCCGCAGCCCACCTGCTGCCTGAATTCGACGCAACCCACCTGGCGCCTGCGGACCTCAACGACTGGCGGCAGCTACGCGCTCAACTTGAAACGCGGCGCGTCCCTCGCATCATGGGCCGACGCTTCCGCGCCGACCCAGACGCCTACCTCCGAGATATCGAAGAGGCGCTCAGGCCATATTTGCCGGAATAGTTTTTTTAGGATGTCGCACTCCTCGCGCAGCACCCGCACCTCGCGCCGTAGCCGCTCGAACTCGGCGCGCTCATCCGAGGCGGCACTGCTCGCCCTGGGCGCTGGCCTGCTCTCGCCATTGCTGTTGGAGGTGCCACTGCCGCTTCCCTCTAGCTGCTTCTTCCAGTTGCGGATGCTCTGCTCGGTGCAACCAAACTCTCTTGCGAGACTCTTGCCGGACCGGCCGGCCTTCATCAGCTCGACGTCCCGCTCGCGGAACTCCGGCAGGTATGGGGGGCGTGACTTCGGCATCGTGGGACCCGTTTCGCACAGCGGGTGAGACTCCACGAAACCGGGGCAACTTCAGAGTAGACCTGACGGTGGGAGCAGTTCCGTCAGTCCTTTCCTGAGATAGATCCGAGATCCGATGGCACAACGCCGGGCTGGTCAGCCCTGCGGGTCGGCGGCGGTATCCCAGTACGCATCGAGGATGCGCGACGAAATCTCCAGCCCGGCGACGGAGGGCCGGGTGACCGGAGCAGAGGGATTGTACGGCCGTACGCGGGCGCCTAGTGGAAGGGTCAGCCAGTTCGATTTGGCGGCGGCAGGATCCGAGACGGAGGCCGCCGGGACTTGAAGATGTTCGGCCCACAGAGCAGTGCGCAGGTCAGCTGCGAACGCGCTGGCATCGGCGACCGGTGGGAAAGTAGGGCCGACGGTGTCGATGATCGACGCCATCACCTCACTGTCGTGGGTCCACGATCGGCGGCTGTAGTTCAGGGTGCCAATGCAGGCGACCTCATCGTCGACCAGCAGCAGCTTCGAGTGGACATACGCCTCCGGTGAGGTCGGTGTGCCGGCAGTGCCGAGGGCCTCGAACGCCAGGAATTTTCCGGGGAACTCGGCCATGAGCGGGGCCACGAACGCCTGGCGGCGGAACGCAATGTCGGGCAGGTCGTCGACGGCTTCGAGCGGGGCCATGACGACCACCACGAAGTCAGCCGCACGCAAAGCGACCCGCAACGCGTCGCGCAGCGATTCGGAGCCGACGAAGTACTGGCATGTCATGTACGCGTGCCGCCGGGTGTTGCGCAGCGCGTTTTCCAGGACCGCTTTGCCGGACAGGACTGGATAAGGGAACGGGAAGCCTCGCCCGTAGGTATGCGAGATCTGCACGCTATGCGGTCCCGTCATTCCCCCGACGGGAGCGAAAGCCGCTCCCCGCAGAGGCTCGAACGAACTGGACTCGGGATGACGGTTCCACCGGTCGACGAAGGTCTCCAGGACGTCGAGCGCGCCTGCGCCTTCGATGCGCACGTGGACGTCGAACAACGGTGAGCCGGTGGCGAAGGAGCCGTTGACACCCTTCTCGTGCAGCCGGTCGGGGTTGATGTCGACGCCGCCGGTCCACGCGACGAGTTGGTTACCGCGGCGGACGACGAGGACTTTCTGGTGATGGCTGCCGACGATGAGGTGGCGGCCGTCGAGGATCGCACCAGAATGGGGTAGGGAGTTGATGAACGCTACCGATTCACGATTGATGGGAGTGAGCAACTGGTCGCCGAAGAAGAGCGGGGAGAGTGTGGCGAGGGTTTTGCTGGTGTCGTTGGCCTGGGTCTTGGATTTCCAAAACATGGCGCACACCTGCGCCCCCGGTTGGGGGCCGTTGCCGCGGGTGGCCACCTCCAGCAGTTTGCGCAGCGTGGTGTCGGGGTTACCGGGCTGCATTGCGAGATTGACGCTGCAGTACCAATTGATCAGGTAAATGAAATCATCAGGCCCCGTCGCGGCGGCGATGTCGGCGGCCATGCCTGGAAGTGCTTGTTTGCCACCAATGAATGCCTTGACGCGGTTGTCGCTTGTGGCCGAGCGCAGTCCCCGGTTCGGGTCGGCGGGCAGCAGGAACCGGAGTCCAGGCACGGACTCGCCCGCAGCGACCTCATTGACGGCCAAGGCGACCGTGCCGTCGACCGCTTGATGAATGGCGCCGCCGGTAAAGCCGAAGACCCGCCCGCCGTCGGCGGTCGCCGTACCGCTGGAAGTCGGCAGGCCGAGGTCGGCGCCACCGGACATGGACTGCCACAAATTGGCGACGGCGGTCGGCAGCACTTGGCCGCCAGTGTCAGGATGACTCACAATTGTCGCGGCGTCGAACAGGCCGAACTCGGCGGCACCGTCGAAGCCGACCGCGACGGTTCCGGTGGTGGGCCAACCCGGGTCGAATCCGCCGATCGGCTCTCGCCACCTCGACCAGACCGGCAGGCCCATGGTGAGCACGGGGCCCTGCGCGGCGGGTCCGTCCGGTGCCACCATGCCTCCGCCGCCGAAGTCCTGCACGACCCGCCCACCGAGAACCGCACTGTCGCCGGCCGGGTAGCGGAATGGCCCGGCCTCCGCCCCGGTGTTTCTCCACTGTGTAGCGACCGGCTCGAGAACGACGCAGGCCTCCTGTGCCGGGGTCACGCAGACGAGGCCACGCTCGCAGGCGGCAATGACGCCTTGCAGATCAACGGTCCGCACCAAGCCCCCGACCTGTTGGCCGGGATCGATGTCGGTGCCCGCGACCTCTGCGAGCTTGGCGTCCACGATGGCCTTCAGCTCGCCATTGCTGCCGCTCTCCTGGGCGAAGATCTGGTCCAGCCGCCCCATCGTGCCGGAGCCGGTGACGCCGTCGTGCTGGATGAGACCGGGCGGGACGGGCAGACCTTCGTCGTTCTTGAACTGTCGCACGATGTCGACGGTGCCGCTACCGTAGTCGCCGTCGACGGCGATCACGTAGCCGAGGTCGGCCAGAGCCTGCTGGACCGCAGTTACAGCGGCCGGGTCGTTGGGTACGTCGACGACTTGATCGCCGTCAGAGTCGAAGCCCGCTGACGTCATCCGGGCGCCGTCGAGACACTGCTGCAATTGCGCGAGGCCGGCGAAGCGCGGGGCTGTGATCGACGCCATGGAACTCACCTTTCTCGGAGCAAGCTCAATTTCGGGTGCTGCAGGGCCGGGTCGGCGCCGCGCTCGGCGAGTTTAAGCGCCAGAACAGGGCGACAGGCATGGCAGCCGCCAAGATGACGACTTCGGGCACGGGGATAAAACGCCGTCGACAGTCGACCCGGAGTAACCGTCCAGTTCTAAGCCATCCGGGGTAAATCTTTGCCTACCCAACGAGTGCGGGCAGAGGAGATGAGACGTCGGAAGCCTCCTGGGCGGCCCAACTGCGCCAGGAGGTGGACGGCAGCAGCGTAGAAGTCCTCCCGC
>NZ_RAWR01000134.1:0-29459 GCF_003986945.1 Corallococcus sp. AB018
CACCAGGAGATGCCACCGCCCCCCGCGCCCACCGCGGATCCGCGTCCACGAAAACGCTCCAGCCCCCAGAAAGCCGCTGGGGCATGCTGGACGCCCCTATTTCACCCCGTTTTTCACGCCGGGTCCGGCACGCGCCACCCGGAGGCAAGTCACACCCATGGAGAGACATTGAACCGGGGAGTGCCTGGATGTCTGTCTATTCCATGCAAGGAATTGGCGTCTGCTTGAAGTGTTTCAGCCGTACTGGCCGCCGTGACTCGGGAAGAAGCGCGACAGCGTTTGTCGCATCCGTGAGAAAAAAAGAATCCGGCCCTCGGCGTTCTCTGGAGGGAAGGGAGGCGGTCGCATGGTGCCAGGGAGGGAGGAGCCGCCAGTCCGGGAGGGCTCTGGAGGGGAATTCGCCGCGTTCGCGATCCGCCATCAGCCGGTGCTGGTCGCCATCGCGCGCAATGTCTGCGGCAAGAGTGCCAGTGATTGCGACGACCTGGTGCAGGACGTGCTCTTGCGCGCGCTCCTGCAGTGGGAGCGGCTCAAGCGTTGGCCGGAGCCCGCGCGCCGCGCGTGGCTGGTGCGCGTGCTGCACAACCGGTTCCTGGACCAGTGCCGCCGCCAGGGCGCGGAGACGGACCGCCGGGTGGACCTGCACAACGTCCACATGCTCTTCGAGGACCCGGAGGACGCGCCGGAGCCCGAGCAGTGGGAGTGCGTCACGGAGGACGAGCTGCGCCAGGCCGTGGCGCGGCTCAACGAGAAGCTGCGCCAGGCGTTCGAACTGCATGCGCGGGGCCTGCGCCATGCGGAGATCGCCCGGCGGATGAACACCCCCAGCGCGGGAACGGTGGGCACGTGGCTCTTCCACGCCCGCCGCCGCCTCAAGGCCATGCTCCACGACACCGCGGAACGCCGCCGCCAGGAGAGGGAACGATGAGCACCGCGTGTGAGGACCTCCAGCCCTTCCTGGACGGGAGCCTGTCCGCCGAGGACCAGCGCCGCGTCCGAGGCCACCTGGCCACCTGCGACGTCTGCGCCCGCCGCTTCCACGACCTGCTGCAACTGGAGATGCTCGCGAGGCTCGCGCTGGAGGACCCCGCGGAGAGCGAGCGCTGGGTGTCCGCCCGCCAGGCCCGCGAGACGGTGCCCGGGGCCGACTGGGACGACGTGCCGGAGAACTGGCCCGGGGACGTGCTCGCCACGCCCCCGCCCCCGGAGCGCGAAGGCCGGGCCTGGCACCAGGGCGCCCGCCGCTTCCGCCGCCGCTGCCCGGGGTGCGCCAACTGCTGCCCCTGGTTCGCGACGACGGAGGCGGTGGAGGCCGTCAGCGCGCCGCGCCTCCCGTGCCCGCGCACCAGCCGCTCCGGTGCGACGCTGCTGCGCCCCCGCACGCGCCGCTGAAGACGCGGGCACTCGCCGCCTGCTCCTCCCTGGGGGGCAGGCGGGGGAGCCAGCGGCGAACGCTGTTAGCGGAATCCACCAAGGATTGCTTCCGCTCGCGTTTCGCAAGGGACGGGAGGCGGCCTCGCGACTCCAGGCCCTGACGCGTGATGGATCTCTGGTGCAAGAAGCTCTACCGGTTCCTGGATGGGGAGCTGGAATCGGGGGACGAGGAGCACTTCCGGCTCCATCTGGCCCTCTGCCGCGCGTGCGCCAGCGGGCTGCATGATGCGATGCAGTTGGAGATGCTCAGCGTCCAGGCCCTGTGTGGCGCGGTGGCCCACAACGACGCGCCACCACCACCTGCTCCCCTCCGAGGTCCGTTCCGCTTCGCGTTGCCGCGCGGCAGATGGCGGCATGCGATGGGGGCGGTGCTGGCCATGGGACTGGGTGCGCTTACCGCGGTCATGACGGGGGACGGCTTCCGGCCGAAGGACGCGTGGCGGGCGGATGCGTCCGCGAGGGAGCTGGAGGCGCGCATCGCGTACCCGGCCGCGGACCGCTACCTCCCCTACGTTCCCGTCCGGACAGGGGCGGGGGGCGGAGTGGCGCTCGCGACCGAACCGCCGGTGCCCCTGCGGACCCTGGCGGCACTGGAGGAGCGGGGGGACCTGCACGGCATCGCGGCGGCCTACCTGGTGCGTGGCGAATTGCGTCAGGCGTCGGACTTCCTGTCTCGCAGCGCCCCCTCGCTGGACCGGGACAGCGACCGGGCCGTGGTGGCGATGGCGGCGGGGGATTCGCGGGGCGCCCTGGGGCTGCTCGAAGGCGTGTTGCGTCAAGCACCGGACCATCCCCAGGCCCTGTGGAACCGGGCGCTGGTGCTTCGCGCCATGGGACTTCCGCTCCAGGCGGCGGAGGCCTTCGAGGCCGTGGCCCGTCGGGGGGAACCGGGGTGGAGCGAAGAGGCCGGAATCCGGGCCCTGGCGCTCCGGCAGGGGGGCGCCTTCTTGAAATGATTAGGGGCGACCCAAGGATTCTGGCGGTCGGCGTCTAATTATCGAGGCGCGGCGTGGCGGCGGCGGCGGGGTGGACGGCAAGACACCGCACCGGGGGGACGCGATGTACCGCATCGATGCGTGGAGCCAGGGGGACGGCGAGCTGTGGGCGCCCGGTTCCAACGGGGGCGCGGGCGTGCGGCCGGAGGACGAGGCCCGGGAGCCGAGGGGGTACCGGGTCGAGGAGCAGGAGGGGGATGGGGAAGAGGACTCCCGGCACGAAGGCGAGGAATCGCTCTTCGATTTTGAGGAAAGCGACCTGGATTGGGTCGCCAGCTACTGAGGTAACGGCGCGCGCGGTTGGATGTCCGCGCTCCACGCGGCCTTCGGGGGAGGGCCGCCGCTTCCAGTGGATTCGCTGGCCGTGAGGCCTGGCGGGTTCCAGGTGTCCCGAACCGGGGGGGACGGGATCCGGAAGCGTGTGGGAGCGAGGACATCCGAGCGGGTGAGCAGGTGGGAATGCGCCCCAGGCCCTCCGTTCCCGGACCCCAAGGGTTCCGGGAGCGGGGGGCTTCGGTTTTTCTGGGGCGCGCTAGGCTGCTCCGCCTCCTTCCCGACCCGGAGTTCCCGACATGAACCGTTGGCGCGCAGTCCTACCCGCCCTGAGCCTGGGCTGTCTGGTGGCGTGTGCCACCGTCCCCGCGAGCGCTCCCACCCCGTCACCCGTGCCGCCGCCGTCCCAGGAGCGGGCCCTGCGCGAGTCCTGGCTGAAGGAGCGGCACGGGCTGCTGTTGGACATGATGCGCCGGCACGGCGTGGCCATGTGGGTCGTGGTCAACGAGGAGTTCCACGATGATCCGCTGACGGCCTGGGTCGCGCCGCCGCTGCCGTACGCGGGCAACCGCGACGTGTTCGTCTTCGTGGACGCGGGCGACGCGGGGCTCCAGAAGGTCGCGTTGACGGGCTACGCCACGGAGGCGGTGTCGCGCTTCTTCGAGGCGCCCCCGGTGGAGCGCAAGCAGACGGAGGCGCTCGCGGACCTGGACGCGCGCTACCACCCGCGCACCATCGCGCTGGCCATGGACGGGCGGCGGGGCGTGACGCGCAGCCTGACGCATGACACCTACAAGTGGCTGGTGGAGGCGCTGGGCCCATCCGCGGAAGCGCGCTTCGTGAGCGCGGCGCCGCTCATCGAGGAGTACCTGGACACGCGGCTGCCCGGCGAGTTCACGCCCTACCGCGACCTGGTGGTGCTGACGGAGTCGCTGGTGAAGCGGGCGCTCTCCAACGAGGTGGTGGTGCCCGGCAAGACGACGGTGGGGGACGTGCGCCGTTGGCTCTACGACGCGCTGTTCGACGCGCGCGTGGGCACATGGTTCCAGCCGGACCTGCGCGTGCAGCGGCAGGGCATGAAGGACGGCTTCTCCCGGGGCTTCCTGGCGGTGGCGGACGAGGCGGTGGTCATCCAGCGCGGCGACCTGCTGCACGTGGACTTTGGCGTCTCGGCGCTGGGGCTGAGCACGGACTGGCAGAAGATGGCGTACGTGCTGAAGGACGGGGAGACGGACGCGCCGGAGGGGTTGAAGCGCGCGCTGGAGAACACGCGGACGCTGCAGGACGCGCTGATGCTGCGCGCGTCGCGGCCGGGGCGCTCGTCGGCGGATGTCTACGACGCGACGATGGCGGAGATGAAGGAGCGGGGCATCGAGGCCAAGGTCTACAGCCATCCGCTGGGCGCGCAGGGGCACGCGCTGGGCGCGTCCATCGACTTCCGCGCGGCATCGCGCTCCGAGGCACCCAGACTGTTGCGCAAGGGCTCGTACCTCGCGGTCGAGCTCAACACCGTCACGCCCGTGCCAGAGTGGGGTGGGCAGCAGGTGGCGGTGATGCAGGAAGATCCGGCGTACCTGACGGACGAAGGCTGGCGGTTCTTCGTGCCGCGCCAGGACGCCTTCTATCTCATCCACTGACGACACGAAGGGAGCGGACGTGATGCGCGTGGGCAGACCATGGACGACGTTCGGAAGGGGGGCGTGCGCACTGCTCCTCATGGGACTCACGGGGTGCAGCGCAGCCAGTGGGGACGACTCTCCCGCGCGGCAGGAGAGTCCCCTGGCCGCGGAAGCATCACTCCGGCCGCCGCGCGCGGTGGACAGTCTGCTCAGCCTGTTTGATCAGACAGCCTCCGTGGTGGAGGGTGAAGTCACGGACGTGCGCGGTGAGTATTCGCCGCGCACGGGCCCGTGGACGGTGGTGACGCTGGGGAATGTGCGGGCGCACCTGGGCGCGGCTCCACGGGAGCTGCGCCTCAAGCAGGCCGGAGGGGTGCTGCCGGATGGACGCCAGCTCGTGGTGAGCCATGTGCCCCGCTTCGTCCGGGGCGCGCGCTACGTGGTCTTCCTTCGCAACACCGGCTGGAGCCTGTCGCCGGTGCTGGACGAGCACGCCTTCCGCGTGGAGTCGGTGGCGGGCCGCGAGGTGCTGGTGGGGTCCGAAGGCGGGCTCGTGGCGGGTCTGGGTTCGGCGGGGGTGCGGCAGACGGCGCCGGTGTTCGAGACGGTGGACCTGATGGGGGTCCGTCCGGCGCTGCGCGCGGAGGCACAGGCGCGGGGCGCTCCAGAGGGAATGGATCGCGAGGCGTTCCTCTCGCTGCTCCAGAATCACCTGCGCGCGCGTGGGCTCACCGTGACGGGAGCGTTCCGAGACGAGACCGTCACCACCGCGTCGTCGATGTCCGTGCCGGTGACGCCCGCAGTGGCGCCGTCCGTGGTGCCGGGTGCCGTTCCCCTCCAGCCCGAGCGGGACCTCCCGCCCGGCCAGCCGTGATGAGGTCCGCCATGAAGACAACGACATTCGTGGGCGTCGTCGCGGCGCTGGTGCTGGGTGGCATGGAGGCGGGCGCCGCCGCCTGGGACACGTGCAACGGGATGCCGGTGAAGTGGTACAGCGGGCCGGCCGTGTACCGGAACCGGTGCAGCATCCCGGACTCCGGCAACGTCAACACGGCGTACTGGAATGGCTTGCGGCAGTGGGACGACCTGTCCCACATCGTCAGTGGCTTCAACGTGAACGCGGCGACGGACTGCTCGCTGGACCACAGCGACGGGCAGAACGAGATCGGCCTGTGTGACCGGGCGTCCATCGACGGGAACAACGGCGTGACGTACTCCGTCGTGGGGCTGTGCTTCATCGGGGCCAATGGCATCGACGAGGCGGACGTCTGCATCGCCAGCGACCTGGACTTCACGCCGCGCACCGGCAATTCGTTTGGCACGTCGGGCCGGAGCACGTTCGTGCACGAGGCGGGGCACTTCTTCGGCTTCAAGCACGAGGGCGGGCACAGCATCCTGCGCACCTCGCCGCCGCACCTGGTGACGGGCGGCTACGAGTCCTCCACGCTGTGGCCCACGAACGCGCAGGGCATGAACACGCTGTACGGCTATTCGGTGACGAAGCCGAACCTGCTGCCGTCCTCCATGGGCGTGGTGGGGGACGTGGCGCAGACGCTGGACCCGGCCGGCACGAAGACGGTGTGCCGGGGCACGGCGCAGAGCGTGAAGTTCTACGTGGGCAACATGGGCAACGCGGCCGTGTCGTCCTACTCGATGCGCGTGCGCCTGAGCACGACCGCGCCGCCGAACGGTTACTACGAGTCCACCAACGTGGTGGGCACGTTCAACCACTCGCTGGGAGCGTTCTCGGAGGGCATCTACTCGCTGGGCTTCACGGTGCCGTCGACGCTGCCGTTCACCACGTACTACGTCTACCTGGACATGGATCCGGCGGGCGCGGTGGATGAGCTGAAGGAGAACGACAACACCACCGTCAGCGCCATGGTCCTGCGGGTGGGGTGCTGAGCATGCGGCACGGGGCCTTGTGGGTGGGGCTGCTGCTGGGCGCGTGCGCGAAGCCGAGGGAGGAGCGGGTGACGTCGCGTGATGCCCTCACGGCGGCGGAGCTTCCCCAGCCACGCGGCGCGGCCACGGTGCGCATGGACCCGAGCACCTACTCGGCCCCGTCCGTGCGGTTCATCGCCGACTTCCTGGGGGAGCCGCCTGTCACCCTGATGCTGGTCGCGCTGAATGCGCAGGCAGAAGACGGGGGCACCTGGCGCTTCCGCATGGCGGTGGACGAGAAGTTCTTGAAGTCGAAGCACGCCACCGCGCGGATCATCCCGCAGACGGCGATTGGCCCGGGCCTCGTGGTGGTGGACTACCAGCAGCCCAACGGGCCCGCGATGATGATGGACGAGGGCACCCTGGACCTGACCGTCACCGGGAAGCAGGCGAAGGGCGAGGTGCGCGGGAAGGACGGCAGCGTGCGCGCGACGTTCCAAGGCCCCCTCACCGTCGAATGCACGGTGCCGCCCGCGTGGCTGAGCAGCGTGAACGCGCCCGCGGCACCGCCCGCGCCCGTCCCGTCCTCTCCCGATGAAGGGACGGTCCGGGTTCCCGATGAGGCCCTGTCCACGCCGCAATGCCGGGCCATGGCGGATGCCTTCCGCTGACGCCAGCCTCTCCCGTGGGCCCACCCAGCCGGGCCCACGGGGGCTGAGTCACTCCGCGTCGCGACCGCTCACATCCGCCCAGGTCAGACCGAAGCGCGCCAGGTACTTCCGGAGCCGGTCCGCGTCGTTGACGCTCTTCTTCTGCGCACGCGATTGAGCGAACAACGTCCGGCCCGCGTCTGACAACGAGCGCGCGGAGCGGCACACCGTCACCACATCCGCGAACTGCACCCGGTCGAACCGGTCCAGCTCCGAGGCCCGCACCGCGCCCATCACCTCCACCAGCACGTCCTCGCCCGCTGACGTCGCCGCCGCGCCCGCGGGGCGCCACTGCGTCCGCAGTCGGTCCAACTCCTCGTCCACCACCTCGCGGGTCATGCGCCCGCCATCCGCCAGCGTGGACATGCGCAGCACCGCCGCGTTGAGGTCGCGGAAGTTGCCGCTCCACCGGGCCTCGGGGGACGTGGCGAAGCGCAGGAAATACTCCTGCGCCTCCTTGCTCATCGTCACCCGCGTCCCCAACGCCTGCGACGCCTGATCCAGTTCGTATTGCAGGTTGGGCGCGATGTCCTCCGGACGTTCGCGCAGCGCGGGCAGCCGGAAGGTCCACAGGTTGATGCGCGCGAGCAGGTCCTCGCGGAACCGCCCCCGCTCCACGTCCAGTTGGAGGTCGCGGTTCGTTCCCGCGATGAGCTGGAAGTCGCTCTCCGCCTCCTTGTCCGCGCCCACCGGCAGGAACCGCTTGTCCTCCAGCGCGCGCAGCAACATGGCCTGCTCGTCCGCGCCCAGCTCTCCAATCTCGTCCAGGAACAGCACGCCGCTATTCGCCTGCCGCATCAGTCCGGGCCGGTCTCCCACCGCGCCCGTGAACGCGCCCTTCACGTGACCGAAGAGCGTGGACATGGCGCCGTCGCCGCGCAGCGTGGCGCAGTTCAGGTCCACGAACGGGCCCGTCACCTGGTTGCGCGCCTTCTTCAGCGCGTAGATGCGCTTCGCGAGCCGCGACTTGCCCGCGCCCGTGGGGCCCGTCAGCAGCAGCGGCGCTCGGGATTGAACCGCCACCTGTTCAATCCGCTCGATGATCCGGTTGAACGCGGCGTTGTGCGTGTCGATGCCGGACTTGAGGAACGACAGGCCCTCACGCTGCTGTTGCCGGAAGCGCGCCGCCAGCGTGTCGTAGTTCGACAGGTCCAGGTCGATGATGGCGTGCGTGCCCACCGCCCCGTGGTCCTTCCCCTTGCCCGGAGACGTCTGCACCAGCCGGCCCGGAATCAGCCGGCTCTCCACCAGGAGGAACATGCAGATCTGCGCGATGTGCGTGCCCGTGGTGATGTGCACCAGGTAGTCCTCTTCCTCCGGATGGAAGGCGTGCGCGCGCACGTGGTCCAGCAGCGCGCCGTAGGTCTCCTCCAGGTTCCACGGATCCCGGATGGGCAGGGACGTGAGCCGCACCTGCGTCTCCGGGGACACCTGCGAGATGTCGTCCCGGATGACCGCCGCCAGTGACGTCCCGTGGGGCGGGTGCAGCAGCTCCAGCCGGTGCACCAGCAGGTCCTCCTGCTGGCACAGCGACACCGTGGGCCTCCACCGCGTCCAGCGGTTCGCCCCCATCCCCGTGTCCAGCGTCGTCCCCAGCATCCCGATGACGACCGTCCGCCGCGCCTTCGCTTTTTGAGCCATCAGGATACGTATTTATCCCATGGGATATGGATTTCCAGTCTGCCCCGGGTACTCCCCTCGGGAACGGCGTTGGCACGCCGGCTGCTCTAGCTCCCCCACGTGACCGGGACCCAGCGCCCGGTCGAACGACCGAAAGGTGCAGCGCCATGGACCGGACGAACGCGAACTACGAAGTGATGTCGGACGAAGCGGGTCGCCCCATCAAGACGTGGACGGTGGGGGTGCCGTTCGAGGACGAGGCGAAGAAGCAGCTTCGCAACCTCCGCGGCCTGCCCTTCATCCACAAGTGGATCGCCGCGATGCCGGACGTGCACCGCGGTTACGGCGCGACGGTCGGGAGCGTGGTGCCCACGGTGGGCGCGGTGGTGCCGGCGGCGGTGGGCGTGGACATCGGATGCGGGATGATCGCCGTGCGCACGACGCTGCGCGCGGATCAGCTGCCGGACTCGCTGCGCGGGGTGCGCTCGGCCATCGAGGCGGCGGTTCCGCACGGCCGTACGGACAACGGCGGCCGGAATGACCGTGGCGCGTGGAAGGACTCGCCCGCGACGCATACCGGTGCCTGGGCCCGCCTGGCGGAAGGGTACGCCCGTATCGTCGCGAAGCATCCTCGCATCGGCCGTGGGCCGGAGCTGGCGCACCTGGGAACGCTGGGAACGGGTAACCACTTCATCGAGCTGTGCGTCGATGAGTCGGACGGCGTGTGGCTGATGCTGCACTCGGGGTCGCGCGGCGTGGGTAACCGCATCGGAAGCCACTTCATCGAGCTGGCGAAGCAGGACATGGAGCGCTTCTTCATCCGCCTGCCGGACGCGGACCTGGCGTACCTGCCGGAGGGGACGGAGCACTTCGACGACTACGTGTTCGCGGTGAGCTGGGCGCAGGACTTCGCGGCGATGAACCGCGAGCTCATGCTGCACTCGGCGGTGGAGGCCCTGAAGGCGAGCGGTGAGCTGCCTCCGTTCGAGCTGTCCGAGTCCGCGGTGAACTGCCACCACAACTACATCTCGCGCGAGCACCACTTCGGAAAGAACTGCTTCGTGACCCGCAAGGGCGCGGTGCGGGCGCGCGAAGGCGACATGGGAATCATCCCCGGCAGCATGGGGGCCCGTTCCTACATCGTCCGCGGGAAGGGAAACGCGGATGCCTTCCACTCGTGCAGCCACGGCGCGGGCCGGGCGATGTCGCGCGAAGCGGCGAAGAAGCGCTTCACGCTGGATGACCACGCGAAGGCGACCGCGGGCGTGGAGTGCCGCAAGGACGTGGACGTGATTGACGAGACGCCGGCCGCGTACAAGTCCATCGACGCCGTGATGGCCGCGCAGGCGGACCTGGTGGAGGTCGTCCACACGCTGAAGCAGGTGGTGTGCGTGAAGGGATAGCCGAAGGGTAACCCCACCCGCCGTCCTGCGGAGGTGCACATGCCGGGATGAAGACGCCGAGGCGCCCGTTCCCCCCAAGAGGTCCGCGAAAGCGGCCGTTAAGGGTGGGGGAGCGGGCGCCGCTATTTTTTGAAATCAGGGATGGGATGCTGCGCACGTCCGCGAGCGCGCAAAGGAGCACCACGCACATGGTTCGCATCGATGGTTCACAGGGGGAAGGGGGCGGCCAGGTGCTGCGCACCGCGCTGGCGCTGTCGCTGGTGACGGGCACTCCGTTCGAGATGGTCAACGTGCGCGCGGGCCGCGCCAAGCCGGGCCTGCTGCGCCAGCACCTCACCGCGCTCAAGGCCGCGGAGGCCGTGGGCGCCGCGGAGGTGACGGGCGCGGAGTTGGGCTCCAAGCAGCTGTCCTTCCGTCCGCGCGCGCTGTCGGCGGGCAACTACCACTTCGCGGTGGGCACGGCGGGCAGCGCGACGCTGGTGCTCCAGACGGTGCTGCCCGCGCTGCTGCACGCGGAAGGGGCCTCCACGCTGATGCTGGAGGGCGGGACGCACAACCCGGCGGCGCCGCCGTTCGAGTTCCTGGAGAAGGCGTACCTGCCGCTCCTGCGCCGCATGGGCCCGCGCGTGGACGTGACGCTGGAGCGGCCCGGCTACTATCCGGCGGGCGGGGGCCGGTTCCGCGTGGACATCCATCCCGCGAAGCTCCAGCCGCTCCAGTTGCTGGAGCGCGGCCGGGTGCTGCGCACGGAGGCCGTGGCCCAGGTGGCGGCCATCCCCTTCGACGTGGCGAAGCGCGAGCTGGACACCGTGGCCGCCGCGCTGAAGCTGCGTCCGGATCAGCAGCGGCCGGAGGAACTCAAGCGCGCCTTCGGTCCGGGCAACGTGCTGCGCGTCGAAGTGGAGAGCGAGCACGTGACGGAGGTCTTCACCGGCTTCGGTGAACGCGGCAAGCGCGCGGAAGTCGTGGCCGAGGAGGTCGCCGCGAAGGTGAAGCGCTACCTGGACGCAGGCGTGCCCGTGGGCGAGCACCTGTGTGATCAGCTCCTGCTGCTGTGTGCCCTGGCGAAGGGTGGCAACTTCCGCACGGTGGCGCTGGACAGCCATTCGCTCACGCAGCGCGAGACGATGGCGCACTTCCTCGACGTGGAGGTGGACGCGCGGGAACTGGAGCGCGACGTGCACGAGGTGACGGTGCGCGCCTGACGTGGGGTAGGGCAGGGCGGTGCCCCCTTGTCCGGCCGGACGCCCGGCGGTCGGACGAGGCACGCGCTCAGCAGGGCTCAACCCATGGCGTTACCTCGCAGCCTTCCTACGTTGTGACCCGTGGGGAGGCTGCGCGTGGCGGAAGTCCCTGAAGTCGAAATCATCATCCGAGACCTGAAGCAGGCCGTCGTGGGCCGGCGCTTCGTGGGCGCGGAGGTGCTGATGCCCGCGGCGGTGCGCTTCGCCTCGCCGCCGGACTTCATCCAGAACCTCAGTGGCCGCAAGGTGCTCGCGGCCGAGCGGCGCGCGAAGTTCATGCTGCTCACGTTGGACGACGGGCAGACGCTCGCGCTGCACTTCATGCTCTGGGGCGAACTGCAGCTGCGGCCCGTGGGAAGCGAACGGCCTCCCGCGACGCTCGTGGTCCTCACGCTGGAGGGCGACGAGGAACTCCAGCTCACCGACACGCTGGGCTACGCGCGCGTGGCGCTGGGGCCGACAGCGCTGCTGGCCTCGCAGCTCAAACTGGAGGAGCTGGGACCGGAGGCGCTCGACGAGGCCTTCACTCCGGAGGTCCTGGCGAAGCAGCTTCGCCGCAGGCGCAGCCCGCTCAAGACGGTGCTCTTGAATCAGCGCGTGCTCGCGGGGCTGGGCAACCGCGACGCGGACGAGAGCATGTGGGTCGCGGGCATCGAACCCCGGCGGCTCGCATCGTCGCTGTCCCCGACGGAAGTCGTCCGGCTGCACCAGGGCATCCGCGACGTGCTGGAAGAGGGCCTGCGGCTGCGCGGCACGCAGCGCGACCTGTTCGGTGTGCAGGGGCAGGCGAAGCACCGGCGCAACATCTTCGGCAAGACGGGAGCGCCTTGTCCCCGCTGCGCCACGCCCGTGTCTCACCTGCGCATCGGCGGACGCAACACGCATTGGTGTTCGCACTGCCAGCCCGCGGACGGCGCCGCGACAGAGGCCCCGGCGCAGACGTCACTGCTCTGAGCTGGTATGAACGCGAGCGTGTCCGACGTTCCCGTCCCCTCGCCCCTGTCCCTCGATGACGCGCTCGCGCGAGCGAGCGAGGAACTCCAGTTCCCCAGCTACTACCAGTCCAGCGTGCGGCCGCTCCTGCGCAACCCCGAAGGACGCTGGCCCCACTGCTGCGGCGGAGGCTGTGAGCCGTGCGCCCAGACGCTCATCCGCGTCGCGCTGCGCGCGCTCGAACTGATGGGCACGCCGCGCCAGAGCCCTCCGCCGGACTTCTAGTCAGAACAGCCGCGTCCCCAGGCCCACGCGCCCCGTGAGCCCCAGCCGCGTGTGGCCCGCGCCCGCGCGCTCCTGGAACGTCTCCACGCCCACCTGTCCCGCCGCGAGCAGCGACAGGTTGCCGCCCAGGTAGACCTCCACGCCAAAGCCTCCCAGCGCCTGGAAGCGCCGCTGCTTGTCACCCGTGAGCCCCAGGTCGATGGGCAGGTCCACCAGGCCCAGCACCACCACGGTGTCCGCCACCCGGTAGCCCGCCACCATCCCCGGCAGGATGCGCACCAGCACGCCGGAGAAGTTGTCGTCGTCCATGTACGTGGAGCCGGAGTTGAGCACCAGGCCCACGCCCAGCGTCGGCGCCAGCCGGAACGCCCCGCTCCGCACCACCTCCTTGCGGCCCACGAGCTCCAGCGACGCGCCCAGCTTGAACCAGTCGAAGCGCGCCCGCGCCTCCACCTCCAACGCGCCCAGGCCCTGCCGGAACCCCAGGCCCACCTCCGGCGCGCCCGTGTAGCCATAGAGCGCCGTCGCCCCCGCGGGCAGCATCACCGGCGCCACCACGGAGCCCAGCGGGTCCTCCTGTGAGAAGGACACTTCGGCATCCTGGGCGGAGGCCAGTCCGGGCACGGCGAGGAGGGCGAGCAGGAGTCCGAGGCGCGTCATGGGCGCGCACCCTAGCTTGGGATGCAGCCTGGCCAAAACCCAACGAATCCAGGGACTTGGGGGCAGGTTGTACATTCGCAAGGGATCCCTGGAAGAATAGGGAATCCATGGTTGCCTACCTGCACGCCGCACCGCCTCCTGATGCCTCCATGCCCGGAGGTCCCGACGCACTCGACCTGCAGGGTGGGGCCGGGGGCTGGGTACTGCTTGTGGGTGACACTCCGCGGCCCACGGTGGCGGAGGCGCTCGTCCGCGAAGGCTTCGACTCCGTGCATGTGGACGGCGCACGCGCGGCGCTGGAGCGGCTGGGCGTGGAGGCGGGAGGGACGCTGCCGGACGCGGTGCCCATGGCCCCGAAGGCCGAGCTGCCCCGGCTGGTCATCATCGACGCGGACCTGCCGGACGGCGACGGCTTCAGCCTCTGCGGCGTGCTCCGCGCGGACCCGAAGTGCGCGCACCTGCCGGTGCTGCTGGTGGCGAAGTGCGCGGAGGAGTTCCACCGCGACCTCGCCGCGGGCGTGGGCGCGGACGAGTACCTGGTGGAGCCGGTGGACGCGTGCGACGTGGCGGTGCTCGCGCGGCTCAAGGCGGGGCGGCGCGGCGAGGAGGACGTCTACGACGCGCACACCTCGACCCTGCCGCTCGGGGCGCTGCTGCGCGCGCTGCTGTCCGGCGTGCGCTCGGGGCGCGTGGTGCTGTCGGAGGACTCCGGCGCTCTCTTCTTCCGCCATGGCCTGGCGGTGGACGCGGCCTTCCACGGCGAGCGCGGCATCCTCGCGTTCCGGCGCCTGCTGTGCTTCGGCTCGGGCGCGTACACGGTGACGTTCGGCCCGGAGCTGCAGCGGGGCAGCTTCTCCATGGACCGCCAGTTCCTGTGCGAGCAGGTGGAGCCAGCCCTGGAGCGCTTCGAACAGCTGCGCGTCAAGGGCCTGCCCCTGGCGGCGCGGCTCACGGTGGACTTCGCCCGGCTCGCGCAGGAGCTGCCCTCGCTGCCGGAAGACGTGGAGCAGGTGGTGCGGCTCTTCGACGGGCGGCGCACCGTGCGCGCCATGCTCCTGGAGTGCCGCTTCCCGGAGGCCCTGGCCTACGAGGCGGCGACCCGCCTGTTCATGCTGGGTGTGCTGGTGCCCGCCATCCTGGTGGAGGAGCGCGAGCGCGCCCGGGAGTCCGCCGGACCGCCCCGCCTCTTCGAGCCCGCCCTGGCTCCCGATTCCGAGCCGGAGCCCGGGCGGGACGCGTCGTGAGGGTTTGACTCGGGCGGCCTGCTCGGGGCACAAGGCCGGGAACGCCACGGGCTGAACGCCCGTCCACCCCACGCCGAAGCCGCCGCCATGTCCGGTCACAACCGCTGGTCGAAACTCAAACGCCGGAATGCCGTCCTGGGCGTGGCCAAGGGCAAGCTCTACTCCAAGGCCATCAAGGAGATGACCGTCGCCGCGCGCCTGGGCGGCGGTGACCCGTCCAGCAACGCCCGCCTGCGCGTAGCCGTGGCCCTGGCGCGCGAGTCGAACATCCCGCGCGACACCATCGAGCGCGCCATCAAGAAGGGCACGGGCGAGCTGGCCGGCGAGTCCTACGAAGAGGTGACGTACGAGGGCTACGGCCCCGGCGGCGTCGCGCTCATCATCGAGTGCCTCACGGACAACCGGAACCGCTCCGCCAGCGACGTGCGCAACCTCCTGAGCAACTACGGCGGGAACATGGGCGCGGAAGGCGCCGTGGGCTGGATGTTCCACAAGAAGGGCGTCATCACCGTGAAGCCCGGCCCCACCGAGGACCAGGTGATGGAGCAGGCCCTGGACGCGGGCGCGGAGGACGTCGTGGACCAGGGGCCGGACGGCTTCGAGGTGCGCACCGCCCCGGCGGACCTGCACACGGTGGGCGCGAAGCTGGAGGCCGCGGGCCTGCCCCTGGGCGAACAGAAGTGGACCTTCGTGCCGCAGAACACCGTGAAGGTGGAAGGCGACAACGCGAAGCGCCTGTTGAAGCTGATGGACGCGCTCGACGACAACGACGACGTGCAGCACGTGCACGCCAACTTCGAAATCGACGAGTCCCTGATGGAGTCGCTGTCCACGTAAAGCCCTTGATGGGGCGCGTGGGAAAGGAACGGGCCGGTGCGGGTACTCGGCGTGGACCCTGGCAGCCGCTTCATGGGCTTCGGGGTGGTGGAGGAGAAGAAGGGCAAGCTCGTGCACCTGGGCCATGGCGTCATCAAGGTGGTGGAGTCCGCGCCCCTCGCTGAACGCCTGAAGGACCTGCACGCCGCCTTGAGCGCCGCGCTCCAGCGCTACCAGCCGGAGGCCGTGGCCGTGGAAGGCCTCTTCACGCACCGCAACGCCCGGAGCGCCCTGGTGCTGGGACACGCGCGCGGCGTGGCGCTGCTCGCCGCGGCGCAGGCGGGCCTGCCCGTGCACGAGTACGCCCCCGCCAGCGTGAAGAAGTCCGTGGGCGCCAGCGGCGCGGGCGGCAAGGACGCCGTGGCGCGCATGGTGCGCACGCTGCTCGGCGTGGAAGAAGCGACGCTGGAGCGCGCGGATGCCAGTGACGCGCTCGCCGTCGCGCTGTGCCACTTGAACCAGTTTCGCGTGGGGATGCCCCGCGCCAGCGCTCCCGGCAACGGCAAGCGCAAGGGGGCCGCGTCGGTGCTCGCGGACCGCCTGTCGTCCGCCTACCAGCGCCCGGAGACCCGCCGATGATCGCCCGGCTGCGTGGCAACGTGTTGGAGAAGGGCCCCGAGGATGCCGTCATCGACGTGCACGGCGTGGGCTACCGCGTGAACCTGTCCACCGTGTCGCTGGGCAAGCTGCCCGCGGACGGCCAGCCGGTGGACCTGCGCATCCGCACCGTGGTGCGCGAGGACGCCTTCGAGCTCTTCGGCTTCCTCTCCCCAGCGGAGGAGGAGCTCTTCCAGCTGCTCAACACCGTGTCCCGCGTCGGTCCGCGCATGGCCCTGGGCGTGATGTCCGGCATGGAGGTGGGCGAGCTCATCGCGGCGCTGTCGCGCGGTGAGACGAGCCGGCTCGCGAAGATCCACGGCGTGGGCAAGAAGACCGCGGAGCGGCTCGTCCTGGAGCTCAAGGAGAAGGTCCGCAACCTCCACTCGGAGGGCATCGCGCGCGGCACCACGCCCCGCGCGCCCGTCACCTCCGGCAACAAGGCGGACCTCGTCTCCGCGCTGCTCAACCTGGGCTACAAGCAGCCCCAGGCGGAGAAGGCCGCGGACGTCGTCATCGAGCAGCTGGGCCCGGACGCCTCCTTCCAGGCCCTCTTCCGCGAAGCGCTCAAGGCCCTGCGCTCCAGTCCGTGACTTCCGGACACCGCTCCGCCCTCCAGGGCGAGACGCGGTGCTTCCTGGAGCGGGAAATCCTCGGAAAAAACGCGCAACTCTTTTTCCTGTAGGAAGCCGTTGTCGTCACACGGCGAACGCGCCTGCCGTTCGCTGGTCATCACCCGGGGATCCACGTCGCTCACGGTTTGACACCCCTGAGCAATCCTGCCGGGCCATGAGCTGGCCCATTCCGCTGCAAATATCAATTTCCAGCGCAGATGCGGTGGTCCCGAAAGGACCGCGCCGCGCCCAGGAGGCGTGTGTCATGGCGACGTGGCGGGGTGTTTCGGTCGTCGTGCTGCTGCTCTCCGGCGTCATCGGAGTGGGGTGCGGCGCGGCCGAAGGCGAGGACGTGTCGGCGGTGGGCGAGGTGTCCGCGGCGCTGGAGTCAGCGGCGTATGGAGGCCCGCAGCCGTGTGGCCCGTCCGCGCGGATTGTTGGAGATGTCCGGCGCGGCGAGGAGGGCTCGGCGCCGGAGACGCTGGTGGAGGTGGCCGGGCAGGTCTTCTACGCCGCGAATGACGGCGTGTCCGGCCGCGAGCTGTGGGTGACGGACGGGAGCGCCACGGAGGCGCGCCGGGTGAAGGACGTGCGGCCCGGTGCGTACGGCAGCACGCCGCGCTTCCTCACGCGGATGGGCGGGCGGCTGTTCTTCGTCGCGGACGACGGCGCGCACGGGCCGGAGCTGTGGCTGTCGGACGGCACCGCGAAGGGCACGGTGCTGGTGGCGGACATCCGGCGCGGGGCGCAGGGCAGCGCGCCGGACGCGCTGACGGTGGTGGGCAGCCGGCTGTACTTCACCGCGGATGACGGCGTGCGCGGCCGCGAGCTGTGGAGCACGGACGGCACGGCGAAGGGCACGCAGCTCACGCAGGAGTTCGCGCCCGGGCAGGCCTCGCTGTACCTGGACGACCTGACGGAGTGGAACGGGAAGCTGGCGCTGGTGGCCTACGGCGACGCGGTGACGCTGTGGGTGGTGGAGGGGCGCACGGGCACCTCACGGGCGCTCTTCCGCGGTCCGGAGCAGTCCGTCGTCTTCTCGCTGACGCCCGCGGGGAAGGACCGCCTCTTCTTCCTCGTGGACGTGGGCTTCGGCGAGGCCGACCTCTGGGTGACGCGGGGCCAGCCCTTCCTCACCTTCCCGCTCCGGCACTTCGCGGGGGACTACCCGTCGGAGCTCACGCCGCTGGGCAGCGCCGTGTACTTCATGGCCGGCGCGGAGGGCTTCTTCGGCGAGCCCGGGGACCTGTTCCACGGCGGCGAGCTGTGGAAGAGCGACGGCACGCTCCTGGGCACCCGCCTGGTGAAGGACGTGCGGCCGGGGCCCGAGGGCTCGCTGCCTTCCGGGCTGACGGTGCTGGACGGGCGGCTGTACTTCGCGGCGGATGACGGCGTGCACGGCCGCGAGCTGTGGAGCTCCAACGGCACGGCGCAGGGCACGGTGCTGGTGCAGGACGTGGAGCCGGGCCCCGCGAGCAGCACCCCCACGGCCTTCGCGGTGCTGGACGGGTGGCTCTTCTTCTCCGCGACGACGGCCGGCCGGGGCCGCGAGGGCTGGTACTCCAACGGCGACCCGGGCCACGTGGACCCGATGCGCGACATCGCTCCCGCGGGGATGGACGCGAACCCCCACGGGTTCGTGCGCGCGGGGGGCTCTGTCCTCTTCATCGCCACGGACCCGGCGCAGGGGGAGGAACCCTGGGCGCTGCCCTTCCTCCCCGCGGCCCGCTGCGCCCGCCTGGAGCCCTGAGGGAGTCGACTACGCCGCGCGCCGGACCGCGGGCGTGGGGTGCAGCCCGCCCGTGTTCGGCGCGGGCAGCACCACGGTGGGCCCCAGGCCCGGGGCCAGCAGGTGCGAGGTGAGCAGCGAGGACGGGTGGAAGTTCACGAACGACGCGTCATGCGCGGACGGGCCCGCGAAGAGCTTCTCCACCACCATGGACGCGTACTGCTCCAGCGAGTCCTCGCGCGTGTTGCCGTTGAGCACCACCTCCCAGCCCATCTGCTCCGCGAAGCGGCGCACGCCGGGGATGCGCGACAACAGCGGCGTGTAGCTCTCCGTGCTCACGCCGTTCTCGCTCACCACGAACACTTCATTCGCGGTGGCCACCGCCAGGGACATGTTCCCCTGCGTGTGGCCGGGCGTGCTGAGCAGCGCCGCGCCCTGACCCAGCCACGTGTCCCCGTCCAGGAGCACCACGCGCTCGTCGGGAATGTCCGCGCCGCCGGGCACGAACCACACATGCTGCATGGGGTGCAGGTGCTTCACCATGGTCCACTCCGCGCGCTGCACCAGCAGCTTCGCCCGGGGGAACACGGGCGCGGCGCCGTCACCGCCCAGCCAGCCGCGCAGGTCCTGGATGTGCAGGTGGTCGAAGGCCAGGTAGTCCACGTCCGACGGCGTCAGCCCCAGTTGCTCCAGGTAGCCCTGCACCGTGCCGTGGCGGGTGGACATCACCTTGTCGGAGAGGAACGCGCCGTAGCGCTCGCGCAGCGCGCGGTAGAAGGGCGCCGCGTGGCCCCGCTCGTAGTCGGTGGGGTTGAAGAGCAGCGTGCGCCGCTGGCCGGTGCCGGCCTCCGCGAACTGCACCACCTGCATGCGGTTGGTCATCATCACGTAGGGCGCTGGTGACAGCGCCGCCCCGCTGAAGGCGAACAGCGTGGGGTAGGGGAACGTGATGAGGTCGCACGTGGCCACCGCCGCCACCGGGCCTTCCCGGACGAAGGCTTCGCGGGCCTCCTGCGCGGCGCGGCGCAGCTTCTGGAGACGGGCGCCGGGCGAACGCTCGGTGCGGGCCTCGGGCAGGAGGGGCAGGGGACGGAATGGGGCAGAAGCGGAAATCATGACGCGACTCCCTTCGGGCAGGGGGACGTGCCCCCTGGCTGGCCGGTCGGCGTGCCGCTCCGAGTCTAGCGCCGCCAGAAGGGCAGCGACACGCGCCCCCTTCGCTGTATAGGGTCGGAATGGCGATGGCGAGGAAGTCCGACGACACCCTCTCGGGAGATGTTCAGCCGGAAGACATCCGGCTGGAGGTCTCCCTGCGCCCGCGCTCCTTCGACGAGTACGTGGGGCAGGGTGCGGTCGTCGAAAAGCTCAAGGTGTACGTGGCCGCGGCGAAGAGCCGGGGTGACGCGCTGGACCACTGCCTGTTCTCCGGCCCTCCCGGCCTGGGCAAGACGTCGCTCGCGTACATCATCGCGAACGAATTGGGCGTGGGCATCCACGTCACCAGCGGCCCCGCGCTGGAGAAGAAGGGCGACCTGGCGGGTCTGCTCACCAACCTCAACGAGCGGGACATCCTCTTCATCGACGAAATCCACCGCCTCAACGCCGCCGTGGAGGAATACCTCTACCCGGCGATGGAGGACTTCCGGCTGGACATCACCATCGACACCGGGCCCGCCGCCCGCGCGATGAAGATTGATTTGCCGCCCTTCACGCTGGTGGGCGCCACCACGCGCACGGGCCTGCTCACGTCCCCGCTGCGCGACCGCTTCCAGATCCAGGATCGCCTGGAGTACTACGAGCCGAAGTTCCTGGAGCAGATTCTCGACCGCTCCGCGCGCATCCTCGGCGTACCCCTGGACCGCGCCGCCAGCCGCGAAATCTCCACCCGCTCGCGCGGCACGCCCCGCATCGCCAACCGGCTGTTGCGCCGCCTGCGCGACTTCGCCCAGGTGGAGGGCAACGGCCGCATCACCTACGACCTGGCGCACGACTCGCTGAGCCGCCTGGGCGTGGACGCCAGCGGCCTGGACGCGATGGACCGCAAGATCCTCCTCACCATCCTGGAGAAGTTCGGGGGCGGTCCGGTGGGCGTGGAGACCATCGCCGCGAGCGTGGGCGAACAGCGCGACACCATCGAGGACGTCTACGAGCCCTTCCTGATGCAGGAGGGCTTCCTCATGCGCACGCCCCGGGGCCGCACCGCCACGCTGCGCACCTACCAGTACTTCAAGAAGACGCCGCCCCCCAGCTCCCCGCAAGGGGCGCTCTTCTAGCCCGCACCACTTCCCGCCATGAGCCAAGCCTCCGCGCCCGCCGTGCCCACGGTCATCCCCAGTCCCCGCGACTACTACGGCGACCTGATGCGCGCCTCTCAGGCCACGCGCGCGGGCTTCCTCGCCGAGCGCGAGCGCTGGCTCCGCGGCGTCCCGGTGGAGGGCCGCGAGGAGCTGCTCTTCGAGTTCGAGATGTGGCTGCGCGCCGTGGAGCGCTACCTGAACCTCCACAACTCCGTGGTGGACGCCCGCGCCCGGCCGCTCGTCACGCGCGACTTCCACGAGGAGCTGGTGGACGTGCGCGACGCCATGGAGCGCGCCGTGCGCGTCGCCCGGCACCTGCAGGACCCGGACAGCGACCCGAAGATGGTCTTCCGCAAGTACGTGGAGACCCAGCTCGCGGACGACCGCGTGCGCCGGCTGCTGATTGAAGAAGAGCTGGATCAGGAGACCCCGCCGGAGAGCCTCTTCGTCGTGCGCGAGGCGTTCGACGCGCTGAAGAACCTGCTCGACAACCTGCTCCAGCTGCCGCTCATCGGCCTGTCGCTGTTCCAGGACGTGGGCAAGCTGACGCTGCGGGAAATTGTCCTCAACCGCTACTTCCGCCCCTTCCGCCCGCTGGAGTTCCGCGTCGAGTACGACCGGCTGCGCTCCGTGCGCCTGCTGGACGTGCTGGGCTCGCTGCCCGCGGACACGCGGCCCCTCTTCACCACCGCGTTCCTGGGCCTCTTCCGCGTGCTGCACTACCTGACGCACGTGGACCCGGAGGCGCAGCCGCCCGTGCCGCGCCGCGTGCGCGTGCTCCTGTCCCTGGTGCGCGGCGAGGTGTCCGCCGTCGCCAGCTACCTGCACACGGACCTGTCTCCCAAGGCCGGCCCCAAGCACCTGCAGGCCGCCACGCTGCGCGCCGCGCGCGACCTGGCCCGCGAGACGGACCGCATCTCCCGCGAGGTGCTGGTGGACCTGGACCGCGACCCCGCCGCCCCGCTGCGCGCCGCGGAGGCCTTCACCACGCTCCTTCGCCAGCAGATCGTCGCGCTGGTGGACGCGCTGGCCCCCAACGGCTCGCTGGGGGATGAAGCCTTCGGTCACCTCACCAGCGCCCAGGACGCCGCGCTGCGCCTGCGCAAGGACCTGTGGGTCTACGCCCAGCTGTGCCGCGCGGCTGAAAGCCACCTGCGCTCGGAGGACGTGGCCGCCGCCGAGCGCGTGCTGGAGGCCCTCAAGTCGTTCCTCGACTACTTCCACGACGGCGGCTACCAGCTGCTGCGCTACGCGGACTACGACGCCTTCGACCGCTTCACCTCGCTGCTGGTGGAGCTGCCCTGGCCCCCGGAAGGCCCCGGCATCCGCAGCCGCCTGGCGGAGGACCTCCGGCGTTTCTCGCAGACGCTGGAGACCACCTTCCACGCCGTCAGCCGTCGCTCGCTCCTCCAGGGCCGCGGCTTCGACAGGCCGGACGCGGAAGCCCTGCGCGACCGCTTCCTGCCGCCTGCTCGCTGACCCACCCTCTGCGTCACGATTCCCGTCAAGCCCCGGACTCCCCGTATGTCCGGGATGTGCGTTTGCTTCCGGGCACTCGCCTGCGATAGAGACGCGCCCCTGTCACGTGGGTGACACGCACTCCGGGTTGGCGTGAAACCATTCGGGTGCCCCGGGGTTCGAAGGATGAATTCCGGACATCGCTGTCACGGTGGGAGGCGCAGTGGTGGGTTTCCCAAGAGGGGTGTCTGGGCTCCGGGCCCTGCCGTCCCCTGTCCCGGCGTCCCGTGCGCCAGCAGTTCCAGGGGGTTGGGAAGGGCGGGGCCTCCTTTTCAGGCAATTCTTGTGTCACGGCCGCGTGGCATGTTGATTGCTTTTATGCGCAGCGCGTCAGGCCGCCGTGGAACGGCCTGACGGGGCCATACCCCGCGTATGTCAGTACGAAGCAGTCCCTAGAGGCGACACCGACATGCTCCAGTTCAACGACTTCCAGCGCACCCTCTCCCAGCCGGCCATCTGCCGCGGCGTGGGGCTCCACTCCGGGTTGCCCGTGACGCTGACCCTGAAGCCCGCGCCCGCGGGGCATGGAATCGTCTTCGTCCGCACGGACCTGGAGCGCCCGGTGAGCATCCCCGCGCTGGCGGAGTACGTGGTGGACACGTCGCTGGCCACCACGCTGGGCCGCGACGGCGTGAAGGTGGGCACGGTGGAGCACCTGATGTCCGCGCTGGCGGCGCTGGGCATCGACAACGTGCGCGCGGAGCTGGACGGGCCGGAAGTGCCCATCATGGACGGCAGCGCCGCTCCCTTCACGCACGCCATCATGGAGGCCGGGTCGCACGAACTGGACGCGCCGCGCGAGTACCTGGTCATCAAGAAGAGCGTGGCGGTGACGGACGGCGACAAGCAGGCCTCGCTCACCCCCGCCCGGCGCTTCCGCATCAGCTGCACCATCGACTTCGAGCACCCCGTCATCCAGGGCCAGTCCTTCGACGTGGACGTGAACGACCGGGGGTTCTCGCGTGAAATCTCGCGCGCCCGCACCTTCGGCTTCCTGCGTGACGTGGAGAAGCTCAAGACGCTGGGCCTGGCGCGCGGCGGCTCGCTGGAGAACGCCGTCGTGGTGGACGAGGCCGCCATCCTCAACCCGGACGGCCTGCGCTTCCCGGACGAGTTCGTGCGCCACAAGATCCTGGACGCCATCGGCGACGTGTCGCTGTTCGGCCGGCCTGTCATTGGCCACATGACGGCGTTCAAGACGGGCCACGCGCTCAATCACAAGCTCGTGCGCAAGGTGTTGGCGGACCCCTCCAGCTTCGACATCGTCACGGCGCGCCGCCGGGACGTGGAGGGGCGTGAGCCGGGCCGTGGAAGCCTCGCGGGCGCGTTGGAGCTGGAGCCCCTGGTCGCCTGAACGACAGACTGGCAATTCCTTGCCAGTCCCGGGGACCTCTATTAAGTCGGCGGGCTATGTCCATGCGCTCTACTCGCATCGCCCTGGCCGCCCTCCTCGCGGCATCCCTCACCGCCGGCTGCAACAAGGAGAAGGCGCCGGCCAATGCCCAGGCGCCCGCCGCGCAGGTCCAGGCCGCCAACGCCACGGAGCCGGCGCCGGACACCGTGGTGGCCACCTTCGGCAACAACGAGAAGGTCACCTTCGGTGAGCTGAACGAGCGCATCAAGGAGCCGCTGGCGAACCTGGACAAGCAGAAGTTCCAGCTGCGCAAGCGCGGCCTGGAAGGGCTCGTCACGGAGCGCCTGGTGAAGGCCGAGGCGACCAAGCGCGGCATCACCGAGGACCAGCTGCTCAAGGCGGAGATCGACGACAAGATCCCCGCGCCGCCGGAAGAGAAGATCAAGGAAGTCTTCGACGGCGCCAAGGGTCAGCTGCCTCCGGGCGCGACCTACGAGCAGATGAAGCCGCAGATCGTGGAGTTCCTGTCCGGCCAGCAGAAGCAGGAAGTGGCCCAGAAGTTCTTCGACTCGCTGCGCGCGGGCGCCAACGTGAAGTACGAACTGCCCGAGCCCCCGCGCCCGCCCGCGGAGCGCAAGCAGGTGGCCGCCACCGGCCCGGCCAAGGGTCCGGAGAGCGCGCCGGTCACCATCGTGGAGTTCAGCGACTTCCAGTGCCCGTTCTGCAGCCGCGCCATCGGCACGGTGGACGAGGTGACGAAGCTCTACGGTGACAAGGTGCGCCTGGTGTTCCGCCAGTTCCCGCTGGACTTCCACCAGCAGGCGCAGAAGGCCGCCGAGGCCTCGCTGTGCGCGAACGAGCAGGGCAAGTTCTGGGAGATGCACGACAAGCTCTTCGCCAACCAGAAGGCGCTGGGCGTGGATGACCTGAAGAAGTACGCGGGCGAGCTGAAGCTGGACACCGCCAAGTTCAACACCTGCCTCGACTCCGGCGCGACGGCCGCGACGGTGAAGTCCGACATGGCGGACGGCTCCAAGGTGGGCGTCACCGGCACGCCGGCGTTCTTCATCAACGGCATCATGCTGTCGGGCGCGCAGCCCCTGGACGAGTTCAAGAGCATCATCGACGCGGAGCTGAAGGGCGCGAAGTAGTCCGTAGCGTCTGCAGGGAGGGATGCGGTGGCGTCCAAACCCAGGGCCACGCCCCGCGTGAGCGGTGAGGCGGCTTCGCTCGAACTGGAGCGGCCGCTCGCTGCTGTCGTCTCTCCCACCCGGCCCCTTTCGGCGCACTTCCTGGCGCCGGAGGGGCTGGTGCTCCTCCCGGAGTCCCACGGCGCGGCCGGCTTCTTCGCCGGCAGCCTGGGGACGCTCTCGGTCGAGGAGGTCTTCGCCCAGATTCTTTCGGGCATCCGCACCGGCCAGCTCGTCGTGCAGCACGGCACCGTGCGCCGCACGGTGGCCTTCCGCGACGGGCAGGTGGTGTTCGCCACCTCCAGCGAGCGCTGGGAGCGCCTGGGCGCGGTGATGGTGCGGCTGGGGCTGCTGACGGAAGCGCGGCTCACCCAGGCGCTGGCGCAGGTGACGCCCGCGCGCCGCATTGGCCAGGTGCTCACGTCGCAGGGGCTTGTCTCCGAGGCCAGCCTCTACAGCGCCATGACGTTCGTGGTGCGCGAGGTGGTGCTCAACCTCTTCGAGATGGTGGAGGGCAGCTTCCTCTTCCTGGAGGCGAAGTCCCCGGCCGTGGACGCGGTGAAGCTGCCGGAGCGCACGCGCGACCTGGTGCTCACCGGAATCAAGCGCGCGGAGGAGACGGGCCGCCTGCGCCGCCGCTTCCCGGACGACATGCGCGTGACGCCCGGCCCCCAGGGCGCGCTGCCCGGCGAGGAGGCCCTGTTCGCGAAGCTGGGCGAGGGCACGACGCTGGGTGTGCTCCGGGCCGCCTACGCGGGCAGCCAGTACGCCTTCTACAGCGGTGTGGAGGAGGCGGTGCGCGGCGGCCACCTGGCCGTGCAGGCCGCGGAGGCGCCTGTTGTTCCTGGCCCCGCGGTGGAGGGCATGGCCTGGGAGCTGTTGTCCGCGGAGGAGCGCTACAACCTCCTCCTGTCGCTGGTGCACCGCGCGCTGCGCGAGGCGGGCCGCGACGTGGACCTGCTGCGCGGCTTCGTGGAGTCGCCACCGCCGGGCCTGGAGGAGGCGTACCAGGGCGTCACGCTGGGGCCGGACGGACGGGTGGACGTGGCCCGGCTGCGCGCCAACGTGTCCACCAGCGGCGGCGAGGCGGTGGGCCGGGCCATGGCGCTGGAGGCGCTGGACGCGTTCGTGTCCTACGCGCTGTTCTCCGCGCGCAACGTGCTGCCGGCGGACGTGGCCGAGCGGCTGGCCAACACCTACCGCACCCTCCAGGGCGGCCTGTCGTAAGGCGGGCCCCGGGCGCGAAGTTTCCACCGTCTGACAGCACACACCGCCCCCGTGTGCCCCTGGCGGGCCCGGAGGTGGGTGTCCACGTTCCTCCCCACGGCTGGCGGCTGGCGGGGGACGAGCACATGGGCGCGATGCGGATGTTGGGGTGGGGTGTGCTTCTGCTGAGCACGGCGTGTGGCGCGTCCCGGACGGCGGTGACGAAGGCGGGGCCCGGCACGGGTGGTTCCGGCATGGCGTCGGATGAGTCCGCTATCGCGTCCACCACGCGGCGCTACGTGGACGAGGACCTGGGCTTCGAAATCATCCGGCCCACGGCGGAGTGGCAGCTGGATGAGACGAACGAGCGCACCCCGGAGGGGCTGGCGATTCCCGTCATCCTGCGCCACCGCGTGACGGGCGCGCAGGTGGTGCTGCAGGTGGCGCCCGGCGTGGCCACGCCCGTGCAGTTCGCGGAGCGGCTGACGCAGGGGCTGCGCCAGCAGCCGGGCTTCACCACCACGGATCCGCAGCCCATCGCGCTGTCGGACAACGCGGTGGGATTCGACTTCCAGGTGGGCGAGGGCGTGCGCGGCAAGGTGGCCGTGCGCGAGGGCAACTCCGGCCGCGTGCTGATGATGCTGGCCACCTGGCCCACGGAGGCCACCGCTGGCATCACGGAGAGCGTGGACGCCCTGATGGCGGGCGTCCGTCCACTCCCGGAGCCGAGCGTGGCGGTGCGAGCACCCAGCGCGCCTGAAAAAGAGCCCGGCGACCCGCGCTAGCTGGCGCGAGGAATCGGGCTTCAAGGCTCCACGCGGATGCCCGCGCGGAGCCCGGCGATGCTTCGCAAAGGACTCCGCGCGGAGCTCGGCGACGCTCCGCGAAGGACTCCATGCGGAGCCCGGAGGCTCCACGGGGACTACGCGCGGGCCGGCTTGCCCTTGGTGGCCTTCGGAGCCTTGGCGGCCTTGGGGGCCTTCGCGGGCGCCTCGGCCTTGGTGGGCTCCGGCTGCGAGGCGATGCGCGCGGCCTGCTGGCGCACCAGCTCCACCAGCGTGCGCGCGCCCACGCCCGTGCCACCCTTGTTGAGGTAGCCGCGCTCCTTGGGGCTGTTGGACGGACCGGCGATATCCAGGTGCACCCAGGGCGTGTCGCCCACGAACTCCTTGAGGAAGAGGGCCGCGTTGATGGCGCCGCCCCAGCGCTCGCCGGAGTTCTTCATGTCCGCCACGTCGGAGCGCAGCGCGTCCTTCTGCAGGTCGCTGACGGGCAGACGCCACATCTCCTCGCCCGCGGCGCGCGCGGCGGTGAGCACGCTGTTCACCGTGTCGTCGTCGTCGCCGAAGGCGCCCACGATGTAGCTGCCCAGCGCCACCATGCACGCGCCCGTGAGCGTCGCCAGGTCGATGATGGCGGACGGCTCGTGCTCGCCGGCCCAGGTGAGCATGTCACCCAGCACCAGGCGGCCTTCCGCGTCCGTGTTGGTGATCTCCACCGTCTTGCCGGAGCGCGCGGTGAGGATGTCACCGGGCTTGTACGCCGTGCCGGACGGCATGTTCTCGCACGCGCCGATGAAGGCGTGCACGGGGAAGGGCGGCTTCACCACGGAGCCGATGACCTTCATCGCGGCCAGCACCGCGGCGGAGCCCGCCATGTCCGTCTTCATCTCCACCATGCCCTCGGTGGGCTTGAGCGACAGGCCGCCCGAGTCGAACGTGATGGCCTTGCCCACCAGCGCCAGCGGGGCGCGCTTCGCGTCCTTCGCGTTCTTCGGCGTGTAGATCAGGTGGATGAGCCGCGGCTCCTGCACGCTGCCTGCGGTGACGCCCAGGAACATGCCCATGTTCAGGCGCTCAATCTCCTTGCGCGCGCCAATCTCCGCGGTGAGCCCGCCTTCCTTGGCGGCCTGCTGCGCGGCCTGCGCCAGCTTCGTGGGGGTCACCACGTTGGGGGGCTCGTTGACCAGGTCGCGCGCCCAGTTGACGGCCTCCGCCAGCTTGAGGCCCAGGTGGAGCGCGTCATCCAGCGCGCGCGACTTCTCCGTGCCCTCCGGCAGGGACAGCGTGGCGCGGGTGAGCTTGGGAGCGCCCTTGTCCTCGCGCGCGGAGGACTTGTACTTGTCGAAGCGGTAGACGCCCAGCTCCAGGCCCTCCACCACCGCGCGCACGGCCAGCGCCGCGTCGTCCGTGGCGGGCACGCGGAAGCCGATGGCGGTGGACTTCAGCCGCTGCGCCGTCTTCGCCGCGCGGCCCGCGGCCAGCCGCAGCACCTCCGGCTGGAAGCGCGCGCGGTTGCCCAGGCCCAGGAGCAGGACGCGGTCCGCGCCCAGCTTCCCCAGCGTGTGCACGAGGAAGGACTGGTCCACCTTGCCCTTGAAGCCCTCCTGGGTGGCGGCGGCGCGCAGCTTGCCGTCCAGCGCCGCATCCGCGGCCGTCAGCGGCGCGGGGGCGGAATCACCCAGCTCGCCCTCGAAGAGGGGGATGACGAGCAGCTCACCGCTCACCGGCGCGGCTTCACCGGAGACGAGACTGAATTGCATGGCGACTTGGACTCCTGGACAGAGGGAGGGGGTGATCCGAGGGGCGCGACTGTAGACGCGCCGCGTGTTGCTCGCAAAGCGCTGGTTGCCACTCGGGCATTGCAATGCCCCTGCGCGCTGGATAGCTGTGCACTCCCAATGCCCACCCTGTTGCTGCATCTGACGGCCATCGAACGGTTGGCGGCCCACCCGGACGGGCTCCCCGCCGACTGGGTGCGCGCGCTGTCGGAGGACCTGCCGTACGCGCGCTTTGGCGCGGCGCTGCCGGACCTGCCGCTGTGCGCAGGCGTGCGCGGGGGCCTGGGCGTGATGATGCAGCCAGAGGCCGGCTGGCCCCCCTTCGCGCGGCTGTACCACGAGCGCGCCCCGGTGGGCCTGGGCCTGAAGATGGCGGAGCTCGTCGCCTCGGGCGCCCTCGTGGGCACGGAGGCGGGCCTGGCCATCCTCGCGGGGTATTTCACCCACCTGAGCCTGGACCGGCGCCTCCACCCGCTGGTGGACCAGCTGGTGCTGCGCCACCGCCGCAAGGGCGAGCGGGCCTCGGACGCACGGCGTCAGGTGGAGTGGGCCCAGACGCTCTTCTTCCTGCGCCAGCAGGACGGCACGGATGGCGTGGGCACCGCCCGCATCCGCGAGAAGTTCCAGGTGGTGAAGAGCTCCGGCATCCCGCTGCGAGGCATTGGCCGGGGCATCTACGAACTGGTGCGCCTGGCGTCGCAGGACCGCGTGGGGCAGGCCCCCACCAAGGCGGAGCTGGACGGCTGGGTGCGCGGTCTCTACGTCTCCGGGCTCTTCCTCTCCAGTCCGCTCGGCCGCACACGGGCCCTCCCGGCGTACTCGCAGCTCTCCTTCCAGGAGCTGTACCGCAATGATCACTTTGACTTCGCGGTGGAGCTGGACGCCGCGCTGGAGGTGACGCGCGGGCTGCTTCGAAAACTGCACGGCTACATGGCGCGTGGCACCTACACGCCGCGCACGCGCGCGCGGTTCATGGAGGAGTTTCCAGAGGGCACGCTGGGCGCCACCGCCGCGTAGTGAACGGATCCGCACGGCCCGCGTCTCGGGCCTGTGTTCGCGTGCAGGGCATCCAGCCGATCGAGCAGGTTGCCCTCCGGGGCGTGGCGCTATCCGAAGCGGGGAGTGCCTCCTATCCTCGATAGGGAATGACAGTCTTGCTCCTCATGGCGGCGGGTGTGTTGGCGGGTGGGCTGGGGGCGCTCCTGGGCATCGGG